>JBDLIV010000295.1:0-3208 GCA_039714675.1 Thermodesulfobacteriota bacterium | reverse complement strand
TGAATTTTTGTCCGCCAATGGCTGCTTCATACATTAAACCGCCTTTTGTGTGGACAAAAACTGCAATACCCTTTGTATAATTTATCTCTGCTTGTTCACCGGTAGCCGGTCCTGCACTTGCACCGGCACTCACACCTTCTGTCCCTGCTTTTGCCTGTACACCTGCAGTAATGGCAACTGCAGAAGCAGAGGCATCAAATTCAAAATTGTCGCTAATGAATTCACTGTATGCCCGTTTGTCCTGAAAAAAGATAATTTCTGAAAATGCCTGTCCTCCCAGCTGGAAACCAATGCTGAGTTTGACAAGAGAAACACTCCCAACTATTTTGCCTTTTTGATACACCAGACCTTCCCCATAGGCACCGCCTATACCGATGCCACCTTTACCCACTGTTGGGAAAAGTGCATATCCATAGCAATTTTGAAAGAATGGTTTTGTTGCATCAAATTTTTTAAATACCGCGATTGTATTTGAATAACTTTCAGCAAATGCAACATGTGCTAAGGTCATAACAAATACGATCATCAATGGGAATAGAATAAATTTTACTTTTTTCATGTCAATTCTCCTTTATCTAAAACTACTTTTTAAATATTTTAGCCTTCTTTTCAATTTAAAGTGCTTTCAACCTGCAGAAATAACAAAAATCTCAATTTATAATCTATTACCAATATAAAAAGAGCATGTAAAGTGAGATTATATTTTAAAAGGAGTATCTAAATTAAAGTCCTGCAAGCCTCTGATCATACATTGAGCCAATACCATATTCGTTTCTACGCATAAATTTATCAAGTGCCGGTCCAATGAGTTGCATTTCAAAATTTTTCTTTTGGACAGCCTGGGCTATTTTCATCTCTTTTGTACACCCTGTACTATATGTAGAATCCTTACCTATCCATTCAGGAGGAACTTTTTGTTTCATAAGTGAAAAACTTTCAGAAATATCCTCTGAAGTCTGAAATCTCCATATGTCTATATATGTACTTTGCTGGACAATCTCCCACATATACATAAGATCATCCGCATCCATTCCGGGTTCATAATATAATGACGGATTAATTATAAAAAGATTGGCTGATTTACTTTTTAAATGTTCAATAAACGTTGTCATAATTTTTTTTGCCACGTCAATTTTCCCGGGGATTGATCCTATAATACCACTGTAAAACATTATTTTCATACCTTTCTTTTTCGCTGATTTCATCTGCTCAATGATTCTATTGGCTTTATTTTCCAATTGTTCGTGGGAGAATTTAATAAAACCGGGATGCTTTGGTTTATAGGTTACAATTAATGATCTTTTTTCACAATTGATATTGATAATGTTCTGGGTAAAGTTAAAATGAGAGTCAATCAATATCTCTTTTTGAGTCTTACCACGTGATATAACGTAATCAACTTCTTTAAAAATTCTTGAAAATGTTGTAGATACAAGCAGAAGATTGAGATCTTCACTTGTTCCATTGGATACCACATGGATATGTTTACCATGCTTTAAAAGCTCAACAAGATTGTTTTTGCTGATTGTTTTTTCATGAATAAAATTAGCATCTTCAAGTTCCTTTATTAACACAGGATCATTTCTTACATCAGCAATACAAACCTTTGTAAAAAAGGGAGTTTCATTTACAGCTAAAATAATGGTATGCCCAAGTTCAGCAAGAAACTTGACAAGCACTAAATCGACAACAATCTCACCTGTTTCATTAGTAAGCCATAAAATCTTCTGTTTTTTTAATCTGATCAAAGATAATAAAAAAGTTAAACCATCTCCTTTAACAGGAGTTTTCATCATCTCTTTGATTTTATTCAAAGATGTAACTCTATTATTATCACCTCTCCATAAAGAGTCATGGGCCATCAAAATCAATAATCTTTGGAACTCAATCTCCTTTATTTTCTCTCTTAATTCAAACAGGGATAAATCTTTTATCATATCCAAAGAATCTTCAATCTGATTTAGGGCTTTTTGAAAAATTTTAGAATTTAAAAATTGCTTTATACTATTGTTAGCTGCCATTTTTTCAGATGAATAAGGATTCTCAATGTGTGTTCTGCTTAAAAATATTTTATATAATCTTTTTTCAAGCCTGGATGGCATTAAAAGACCTGTCTGGATTTCATCTTTATATTTTATCTTGATTAATTCCTTTAAAAAAACAGTGTCATATTTTGAATCAATAAACTCATCAACCAAGGTAATAATTCTGTGAAAGACCTCTTCATATTTCTTTTTTAAATAGAGAGGATACTGTCTTGACATTATAGCATCAAACATCTTGTCCGAGCATGGATAATATAGTTCATCATCTTCAGGATAAACCATAAATTCCACCTGCTCTCTTGCGCCAACCTTGGTTGGATAGGCAAATGGATCTATATGATTTTTAAGGAAAAAAGATGTTAACCAGGCATTAAAATCTGGATCATCTTTAACAAATAGAGGTCTGTTTTCTTGATTTGTCATATGTCATCCCTTCACTTTTGTAACAGCCTGTCGAGTCACTGACAAATAACCTTGACACGATTCAAATACCGTCATAATAAAACAATTATGGATAAAAAAACAGCTTTTAAAATTCTATGGAGATTAATCTGTTGCCTGTTTCAAGTTCAATAATATCTGCTGAATTATTATCTATAATACCGTAGGTTGCGATACCACTTTTTGGATATGTAATAGAGCCTGGATTCATTATTATCCGCCCTTCCTTTTTTAACAGAGAATAGAAATGGGTATGACCCTGAATAATAATATCGTTACCTGAAAATTTTTTATATGGCCGGTGTCCATGATGAAGAAAAATCTGTCGGTTAAAAGCGTTGAAAGTTTTTTTAAGTTCATATCCAGGGAAAAAAGATGGAATATCACAATTCCCATAAACATAATAGAGATTATTATTAAATTTTTTTAAATCTTTTTTTATTGATTCAGGCTGAAAATCAGCATTTGAAAAATTTCCGTATTTTGTATCAAAAAGATCACCCGCAATGACAAGTTTATCATTAGAACCTAATAGAGCTTTTATGGTTAACCAGGAAGAGTAACTGCCGTGGATATCTGCTGTTACTATCAATTTTGGCATGGGATCTATTCTCTTTATAAAGATTTCAATGTATGTATCCTCTCCAGCACTGGTGGATGAGAGTAGTTTAAAAACACATAAAAAGGGTGTGGTGTTAAATTTGAAAGATTATGGGCAGATA
>JBDLIV010000294.1:0-3215 GCA_039714675.1 Thermodesulfobacteriota bacterium | reverse complement strand
ACACCTTTCTGAAATGAAAAAAAAGTTGTATGTAATTGCCTGCGCTGTTCTGGCCATTGATATGAAGCATAGTGCCAAAAGGCTGGGGCTTGATATTGAGTATAAATTTCTTGAAGCAGGACTGCATAACAATCCAAAACTGCTCAAAGAAAAACTTCAGGCTGCCATTGATGAGATTTCAACCTCGGGTTTGTGCCGGCGTATTATCATTGGATACGGTATATGCGGCAAAGGAACCATTGGAATACAATCACGCTCCATTCCACTTACTATTCCCAAAGTGCATGACTGCATCTCCATGTTTCTCGGAGGAGATCAGGCATATAAAAATGAATTTAAAAAGTATCCTGGCACATATTATCTTTCAGCAGGATGGTGTGAAGAGAAAACCGAACCCATGTCCCAGAGGAAACAGTGGACATATTTTGGTGATAAAAAACTTGAATTCAGTGATCTTGTTGATAAACACGGCAAGAAGGCAGCCCAGCAAACCTTTGATTTTTTAAATTCATGGCAGAAAAATTATCAAAGGGCAGCTTTCATTGAAACCAACGCAAAAAAATCTTTTAAATATGAAAAGTTTGCCAGAGAGATGGCCGCAGAATACAGCTGGAAGTATGATAAAATAAAGGGAAGCCAGAGTTTGATCAAAAAAATGATTACAGCCGACCACTCCACATCTGAAATCCTGTTTGTACCTCCTGAACATGTTATTGGATTTGATGCCATTCAATCCACCCTCTCTGCCAATCCCATTATGGACATTAAAAAAGAGAGGAATGATACCTCCACTGTGATAGAGATCGAAGATCAACAAACAGACAAAGGTTCTTACATAAAAGTAGGTTTGGGGATTGATGCTGGCGGCACATATACCGATGCTGTGATTTATGACCTTGAAAAAAAGAAAACTCTTTGCAAGGCTAAATCGTTGACCACAAAATGGGATTTCACTTTGGGGATCAATTCTGCCTTAAAAAAACTTGATCAGGAAAAGCTGTGTAATGTAGAACTGGTTTCTTTATCCACAACCCTTGCTACCAATGCCATTGTAGAGAATGAAGGCCAGAAGGTTGGACTGATTCTCATGCCGCCCTATGGTCTTGGAATTGATAAAAACATACAACACCATCCAAAATCTGTTATTAAAGGGCAGCTTGAAATCACAGGCAGGCAAATCCTTGCCATTGATCCTGAAGAAGTAAGGCAGATTGCTTCACAAATGGTTAAGATTCATTGGGTAACAGCATTTGCAGTCTCCGGTTATGCAGGCTCCATTAACCCTGAACATGAAATCCAGGTTAAAGAGATTATCCAAAAACAGACAGGCTGCTTTGTTACCTGCGGCCATGAATTGTCTGACTCTCTGAATTTTCAAACCCGGGCAACAACCGCCATGCTCAATGCAAGGATCATCCCGCGGCTGGCAGGTTTACTGCTGGATCTTGAAAAAGTTATGGCAGATCAAAGTATCTGCGCACCAATAGTTGTAGTAAAAGGGGATGGCTCTTTGATGAGTTCCACCATGGCCAAAGAGCGACCTGTTGAAACGATTCTTTCAGGGCCTGCTGCCAGTGTGGCAGGGGCAAGACATTTGACCGGAATTAAAGATGCTCTGGTCGTGGATATGGGGGGTACAACAACTGATACGGCTGCTCTGACTGACAACATGGTCACTCTTAATGAAAAAGGATCAAATGTAGGCGGATACAGAACCCATGTTAATGCTCTTGAGATTCGTACGGCAGGGCTTGGCGGAGACAGCCTTATCCAGTTTGAGAAAGGTGAATTTCTCATGGGTCCAAAAAGAGTTGCCCCTGTTTCATGGCTGGGACAGATGCATCCTGAAGCCGGAAAGGCATTAAAATTTTTAAACCAGAACATGCAGCACCATATTACTTCAACCAAAAAAATGCAGATTCTTGCTGTTACAGGCTCTGTAAAACAGATTTCAATGACTTCTCTTGAGGAGAAAATTTTCTCGCTTTTGAAAACAAGACCCCACTCCATAGATGAACTTGTTTTTAAAACAGATGCCCTTTCTGACAGCAGCCTTCCTCTGCAAAGGCTTGAAGAAAATTTTATGGTGATAAGATGCGGGCTTACTTTGACTGATATTCTGCATATCACAGGACAATTTACTAAATGGGACACACAAATTGCAAAAGAGTATTGTGAAATGTTTTGTTTTCTGTCTAAAGAACAGATGTCTGAACTGACTGCCTATCTGTTGAATATGGGTGTTAACCGTTTAACCCTTGAACTTTTGAAGCGGCAGCTGGATGATGAAGTAGATCCTGAGGCTTTAGATTCTAAAATCATGGAAACCTGTCCTGTATGTAAAGTTTTGATTAAAAATCTGCTGACCCGTAAAAATCCTAACTATGAAGTCTTAATAAACCTTAAACGGCCTGTCATAGGTATTGGCGCTCCCATTAAATATTTTCTTCCAAAAGCTGTAAAACCTTTGGGAACTGAAGCTGTTCTGCCGGAAGATGCAGATGTCGCCAATGCCATAGGTGCCATTACAAGCAGTATAATCATAAAAAAACAGCTGAGAATAATGCCGGGTGATCAGGAAGGATTTATAGTGGAAGGAGTTGCCGGAACCCGTCAATTTAAAGATTTTGAAGATGCTGACTCCTTTGCCAGGAAAAAATTAATCGAAATTGTAAGAAATAAGGCATACGCTTCCGGGACCAGCTGCAAAAAAGTTATGCTTAAGATCCAGGACAAGATTCCAACCTCAGCCGGCGGTGATCCCATATTTATGGGAAGAACCATCTATGCCAGCTTAACTGGGCAGGCAGATATTGTATTAAAAGAAATATAAATTAAAGAGGAGGTCTATTTATGACAAACCAACTACTCTACCTGAGTTATGAAGATGTTAAATCTACAAATCTTTCCATGGCTGATATTATTAAAGTCGTTGAGCAGGGATTCATGGAGATGGGTAATGGAAACGTTGAGATGCCGCCTAAACCAGGTGTTCATCCGGGTGCTGGAGAAGACAACTTTATCCATGCCATGCCTGCCTATATTCCAGCCATGAACTCTGCGGGTGTTAAGTGGGTTAGTGGTTATCCGGGTAATCCTGCTAAGGGACTGCCGTATATCAATGGCCTTTTGATTTATAATGATACGAGAACCGGCCTGCCCCTTGCTGTCATGGACTGTACCTGGATCACTGGCATGAGAACAGGAGCAGCATC
>JBDLIV010000293.1:0-3216 GCA_039714675.1 Thermodesulfobacteriota bacterium | reverse complement strand
GCTGAAATGGATTTTCGGAGAATTTATTTGAAACGTCAATATATGGATAAAGGAGTGCATTTACTGTTTCTGGTGGTTGCACTCTTTTCAATAACAGCATTGTTATTAATCATGGTCTTTCTCTTTAAAGAGGGAACACCGATTTTTAATTTTCTCACTGTAAAAGAGTTTTTGTTTGGGCATTACTGGTATCCCACAGATGATCCTGCAGATTTTGGAATTTTTCCACTCATTCTTGGTTCCATCTATGTCACCATTGTTTCAGGTCTCATTGCAATACCCCTTGGGGTTATGACAGCAGTATATCTTGCTGAAATTGCAACTCCAAAGGTTGCTGAAATTGTAAAGCCCATAGTTGAGCTCATGGCGTCCATGCCGTCTGTTGTGATCGGTTTTTTCGGTATGGTTGTGGTGGCCCCTTTTTTGCAAAAATTTTTTAACATACCTGTGGGATTAAATATGTTTAATGCTTCTCTCATGCTTGCTTTTATGGCAGTGCCTACCATATGCAGCATCTGTGAAGATGCCGTCTTTTCAGTACCCACTGCATTAAAAGAGGCATCTTTTGCCCTTGGTGCCACCCACCTTGAAACTATAATAAAAGTTGTGATCCCGGCATCTCTTTCCGGGATATGTACAGCAGTGATTCTTGGCCTGTCAAGGGCAATCGGAGAGACAATGGTGGTTTTAATGGCAGCAGGCGGCGCTGCAATGATACCCGGCTCGATATTTGATCCTGTCCGCCCTCTGCCTGCAAGCATTGCAGCAGAAATGGCAGAAGCACCCTTTCAAAGTGAACACTACCATGCGCTTTTTGCCATAGGTATTGTTCTTTTTCTATTTACTTTTGGTTTTAACCTTTTTGCAGATTATATCTCAAACAGGTTCAGGCAGGCAGGGGAGGCATCACTGTAGTGAATAACAGAAGAAAAATTATACAGAAAAGCTGGTTTTTCATCTTTAAGCTTGCAGCCTGGATAAATGGAGCAGCTTTGCTGATAATGGTTTATTTCATTATATCCCAGGGGTTTTCAGCTATTTCATGGGAGTTTTTAACAAAGGCTCCGGAAGACTCCATGACCAAGGGCGGTATTCTGCCCTGCATCGCGGGTACTGTTGCTCTCTGTTTAATAACTGTTCTGATTGCTTTTCCCATTGGAGTTGCATCGGCTGTTTATCTCAATGAATATGCCGGTAAAGGGAGAATAGTAAGGATTGTACGCCTTGGAATCAATAATCTTGCCGGTGTTCCATCCATTGTATTTGGATTATTCGGCCTTGCATTTTTCTGCATTGTATTAAAAATGGGAGTCTCAGCTGTAGCTGGAGGCCTGACACTTGGAATAATGACCCTGCCTGTTATTATAGGTGCATCAGAAGAAGCCTTAAAGGCAGTGCCTGATACATACAGAGAAGCATCTCTTGCAATCGGGGCAACCAAGTGGCAGACCATTAGAAAAATTGTCTTTCCTGCGGCACTTCCGGGAATTATAACAGGGACTATACTTGGAATCAGCCGGGCAGCAGGAGAAACTGCCCCTATTATGTATACTGGAGCTGTCTTTTTCACGCCAAATCTTCCTGATTCAATTTTTGATGAAGTAATGGCGCTTCCCTATCATATCTATGTGCTTGCCACTGCAGGAACCAATATTGGAGCAACCCGTCATCTTCAATATGGTACAGCCCTTGTTTTGATTGGACTGGTCTTTGGAATGAATCTTACAGCCATTATTCTGCGTGCAAAAATGAGAAAAAAATTGAGGATATAATATAGATGGAAAAAAGTTTTAAAATGCATACTCAGGGTCTGGATTTTTTTTATGGAAATTTTCAGGCACTTGAGAATATTTCCATTGAATTTGTTGAAAACAGGGTCACAGCTCTTATCGGTCCTTCAGGATGCGGTAAAAGTACCTACTTAAGATGTTTGAACAGAATGAATGATCTAATCCCCGGGACAAGAGTAAAAGGTCGTGCCATGCTGGATCAGAAGGATATTTATGACCCATCTGTGGATGTTGTCGATCTGAGAAGACGTGTTGGCATGGTTTTCCAGAAACCCAACCCCTTCCCAAAATCTATTTTTGAAAATATTGCCTATGGTTTAAGAGTGAATGGGATGAAAGATAAGGCAAAAATTACTCGTATTGTTGAAAAAAGTCTTAAACAGGCTGCCATCTGGGATGAAGTTAAAGCCAGACTCAATGAATCAGCTCTCGGGCTTTCAGGAGGTCAGCAGCAGAGACTTTGCATTGCAAGAGCCCTTGCAGTGGAACCTGAAGTCCTGTTAATGGATGAACCAGCATCTGCCCTTGATCCAATAGCCACCCAGAAAATAGAGGAGTTAATATCCTTGCTCTCGTCCCAGCTGACCATTATAATTGTTACCCATAATATGCAGCAGGCAGCCAGGGTTTCTGATAAAACAGCCTTTTTTTACATGGGAAAACTCATTGAAGTCAATGATACAGATACTCTGTTTACCAAGCCTGCATTAAAGCAGACAGAAGATTATATTACAGGAAGGTTTGGTTGATCAAAAGACTTGAAACAAAAGATACGGAACAAGGAGAACAAGATGCCGGTACGTCTGCAAAAAGAGATAGATAAAATTAAAAAACAGATTCTTTCACTTGGAGCAATGGTTGAAGAGCGACTTCAAAAATCTGTTTATGCTGTAAAAAATGAAGATTTAGACCTTGCCCAGAAAATAATTGATTCAGATTTTCAAATTGATGAACTGGAAATTGAAGTTGAAGAGGAGTGTTTGAAAATTCTGGCCCTTTATCAGCCCGTTGCCATGGATCTGCGATTTCTTGTGGCAGTGATAAAGATTAATAATGATCTTGAACGAATTGCAGATTATGCAGCAAACATTGCCAAAAGATTTAAAACATCCTACAAAGATCCTGACAGATTCAGGTATGATTATACATCCATGGCTGAACTTACTGCAAAGATGCTTAGAATGAGTCTTGATGCTCTGGTGCAGATGAATGTGGAAATGGTTTATGAGGTAAGGGATATGGACAATAATGTTAACATCATGAGAGATGAAGCCTATGATATCATGAAAAAAGATATACTAAAATTTCCTGACAAGGCGGGTAAAATTATTAATATGTATCTGATTTCAAGGCATCTTGAAAGGATTGGGGATCATACCAAAAATATTGCTGAAGAGGTTGTTTATCTGATAGAGGGAGAAATAAT
>JBDLIV010000292.1:0-3218 GCA_039714675.1 Thermodesulfobacteriota bacterium | reverse complement strand
ATCACGGGAGAAGCTGTTTCAGCACAGAATATCAGTTTATCCACACTGTCAAAGGGGTGCTTCAACGGGCTGATGGGCTCATCATACTGTACCCAGTAGGGTTTGTCCCGCAGTTCCTGTTCTCCGCCCCTCAGTATTTTGGAGATCTCCCACATGGCTTTGAGGTCCTTACGTCCCTCTGCTGTATTCACAATGGGTTTGATAGAGTTTTCAGACATGGCTTTGAAACTTTCCAGATAAGATAGGGAAGGATTCACATCGTGGGGGTGGGCAAAAGACATTATAAAATCAATGTTGGGCAGGGCATCACACACTTTAGCAGCTGTTTTAATATCTTCCAGAGTGGTGTGATGACGCTCCATATTTTTTGACTCAACCGACCACATCAGATCGGAACCTGTGCCAAAATATGCACGGCGGCCGCCAAGATCCATTGCATGGTTTCCCTCACGGTCATAGACAGGAATATTGTTTGGAACAGTTTTTCTCGCTTTTTCCACTAAAGCTGCTGGGATTTTCACCCTGTTGCCTTCACTGGTTTCTTCCACAGTACATCCTGCATCTTTCAATAGTTTGACTGCATCGTCATGCAATACAAGCATACCGATTTCTTCAATAATTTTCAGAGCAGATGTATATAGCTTTTTCTTGTCTTCTTCACTTAGAAAGGTGAGTTTTGGTTCAAAACCAATCTCATAATTTGACATGGCAGGTTCCTTATTTTTATTATGGATTTATTAATTTTTAATTTACCAATCTCTTTTGGTGTAATTGATAAAATCATTTATATCATCGTTCAATTTTCACTTTTTTATGGACAAATTCTATCCTAATTTAGGAGTTGTATTAAGTTGTATTAACAAGTACAAATACTTTAGCAGTTTGTCAAGGTTGTTTCAAAAAAATATTTTATAAAAAAGGTGTTGCTTTTGTAAATACTGAAACAATGTGAGATGCCAGTTTAAATGAACTTAATATTTGAATAGGATATTATTCTCTTTATACAGTTTTTCAAGTTTTTCCTGATGTTTTTTAATCTTTTCACCCATTTCTGCTGCTATACTATGAACAAGATAACTGATCAGACTGATCAAAGATGCAGGATTGCCTAAAAAAGGAATTGTTTTTAAAGGTGTTATAAGCAGATGATCACAAAACTGGTTTAAAGGGCAGGATGAACTGTCGGTCAGCACTATAAGTTTAAGCTTGTTACGCTTTGCAAATTTTCCTATTTCTATCAATTCATTTGGATATCTTGATGTGGCAATTATAACAGCAACTGCCTGTTGAGAGGAAAAAAGTATCTTGTCATAAGTTGTTTTATCGCTGCCTTTAAATATTGAAACATTTTTTCTAATCTTTGCCAGAGTCCATCCCATATAGTGCGCTGGTGCATATGAAAGTCTTGAACCAATAATATGAACTTTTTTGGCTTTAATAAGTATTTTTTTGATTTTATTTACTTCCTGCAAATCAAGAGCTTTACTCATCTTTCTGATATTTTCAATATCCTGGTTAACTGACCTTTCAAGCTCACCATCTTCACTTCGCACCATCTGAGTTGCAAGCCTGTTTCTCTCAATCAGGGTCAGTTCAGTATCAATAAGTTCACGTAATGCTTTGATAAAACTGGGATAGCTCTGGTAATCCAACTGGTGAACAAACCTTATGACAGTCGCTTCACTTACCCCGACTTCAGCACCGAGTTTTCTTGTTGTCATAAAAACTGCCTTATCCGGACTGGATAGTACAAAATCAGCAAGAAGCCTGCCTTTGGAAGTCAATTTTGAATAATTTGCATTGACAATTTTATTCAATGAAGTTTTGTAATCTGCCATCACTACTCCTTTTTTAAACCTATCCTATCAAATTTGGTACAATTTTGACAACCCTGCTATATTTTAATTTTAAATTGTCTATAACTATTGTTATATTTTATTATTTTCTTAATTTAAGATTGAAAATAAAGCAAATAAAAAAACAAAAAATAACTATTTTTATTATTTTATTTTATAATTTGAAAAAATGATAAGTTTTGTTACATTTTTGCTTGACACGTTCTGAAAATTCTGTCATTGAGCTATTCAATAATCTTTTTATAAAAAAAATTAAAATTAATTCAGGAGATTGCAATGAATCTAATGGGGTTGCAGGGTGGTATTTACACTCCTCTGTCACAGGAACAGATAAAAATTATACATAAAGCAGCACTTCAAATTCTTGAAAAGACAGGAATTACTTATGAGAGTGGATTGGATGATACAATAGAACTGCTTGAAAAACATGGTGCCAAAATTGATCATGATAACAGCAGGATCAAGTTCCCTGAAGAACTAATAATGAAACAGGTGGCAAAAGCACCTGAAAAAGTTGTCCTTTGCGGTCAGGATGAAAAAAATGATCTTCATCTTACGCAGGACAGGGTTCATTTGGGTACCGGAGGTTCTGCCATCAATATTTTAGATCCAGAAACAGGTAAGGCCAGACCCACGACCTTAAAAGATCTCTATGATGTGTCAAGGCTTGTGGACCAGCTGGATAATATTCATTTTCTGGTAAAACCATGCATTGCAACAGATATAGATGTAGAAAACTATAATATCAATTGGTTCTATACCTGCCTTTCAGCAACCTCAAAACATGTTATGTCAGGAGTGAATGATATAAAAGGGCTAACAGATGTTATTGAAATGGCATCCATGATAGCAGGTGGTAAAGACAAACTAATACAGCGACCATTTATTTCAACTATTGCCTGTTTTGCTATAAGTCCGTTAAAATTATGCACACAGTCCACTCTTATTATGCAGGAAGCAAACCGGCACCAGATCCCGGTTGCACTTTCAAGTGCACCCATGGCTGGTTCCACTTCTCCATTGACCATGGCTGGCACCCTGGCCCAACTCCATGCGGAACAGCTTGCAGGTATAACCATCTGCCAGCTCACCAAAGCTGGGGCTCCACTCCTATATGGAGGTATTCCCGGGATGGCAAATCTTAAAACCATGGGATATTCAGGAGGTGCAGTGGAATGTGGCATGATGAATGCAGCCATTCATCAACTGTCAAACCATATAAAAGTGCCTAATTATAATTCATCGGGCCTGACTGATTCCAAGATTCCAGATGCCCAGGCAGGATATGAAAAAGCATTTACCTCATTGCTTGCATCCATGGGCGGGTCCAATTATATTCACCACAGTGCAGGCATGCTTGAA
>JBDLIV010000291.1:0-3221 GCA_039714675.1 Thermodesulfobacteriota bacterium | reverse complement strand
TACAACCATTACAGCGGAAATTGCAACAATCGGCTCAAAAAGTATTAGTGCCCATCAGACGGCCCGGGCACATACCCTGTTCAATGTGCTGGGTGTCTCCATGATTGTGCTGTTCTTCCATCCCTTTGTTAGTTTTGTGCAATATGTGACAGCACTTCTCGGAGCAGCACCTGTTGACCAGGTCGTGGAGGGAGAGTCTGTGAATATGGCAAGGTATATTGCAAATGGCCATACACTTTTTAATATTGTAAATGCCTCATTTTTTCTCCTTGTTCTCCCCAAATTGATTCAGGTGGCAGTCTTTTTGTCGCCGAAAAAGAAAAAGTCAACGGAGAGGTACACGCTGCCTCAATTTGACATGAGTTTTATTGATTCACCCATTGGCGCCCTTGCCAAGGTTAAGGGTGAGATCATTAAAACACTTGAATTTACTCATATGAATTTGAAAAAGACATCCTCGTGCCTGCAAATAAGAGATGATGATATCCTCGGGGAGAGAGAAGCCGTAGAAGAGCATCTTGATGACTGCCAGAAAGTAATTATAAAATATTTGACAACTATTTACCAAGGCGATGTAAATGAGCCTGAAGCCAAAGAGATATCAGAAATGATGCGGATCACCAATAATATCGAAAGACTGGGTGACTCCATGGAAAATGTAGCAATCATGCTTGAAAAAATATATGACAATGATCTGGGATTCAGTGAAAGCGCAAAACACAATCTGGCAGTTATATCCAGTGAGGTGGATAAATTTGTGGAATTAATTATTGATGAACTGCGTGAAAAAACTCCAGGCTTTTATCAAAAAGCACTTGCCTTTGAAGATAGAATCGATCAGATGCGGGAAAATATGAGACAGGAGCATATAGAACGATTAAGATTAGATGATTGTTCTGTTGACAGTGGTGTTTTCTTTATATCCCTTGTTTCCAGTTATGAAAAAATGGGAGATTACTGCTATAATATCTCCACAGGCGTGAGCAGGATTATCTAAGATGATAGTATTTGATCTTGAATGTCTGAACGGCCATACTTTTGAGGGCTGGTTTGAAGATAAAAGAGATTTGAAAAATCAGCAGGAGCAGGGTATTTTAATCTGCCCTGTTTGTGAAACACCATCTGTTGTACAGAAACTGCATCCCATTGCCATAAAAAAAACATCTGCGCACTCAAGTCAGAAAGCTTTGCAGGCAAGCCAGGAAGTCATGGCTGAATTAACTGAGAAAGTTGCTGAATATGTTGAAAAAAATTATGAAGATGTGGGATCTGATTTTACAAAGCAAGCTCTGAAAATGCATTACGGCGCAGAAGAGTACCAGAATATCAGGGGCAGCACTACAAAGGAAGATGACAAAATTCTTGCCAAAGAGGGCGTTCCTGTCTTAAAAGTTCCAGTTATGAAAAAACCAAAAGATGATTTAAACTAACAGCTTTTTCCTGTCATCCTGTCAATATGGTTTATAACCAGAGCCACTGCTGTTTTGATCTCTTTGGTTTGCGGCAGTGTGCATGCCAGTTCTTCAATATAACAATATTTTTTCAGCAGCCTGTATGATTCTGAAAAATTGAGGTCATAGGCCCAGCTTATCTGCAGAAGCTTTAAATCTGTCAGGCAGTTTACTTCACTGGTTTGAGCAGTTTCCTTTTTATAAATTGATCTGATTATTTTTTTAGAGCAGGTAGTGCCTTTATCTGAAAGATCATGGCAAACTGCACTATTTACCTTATTTACACAGCTCTTGTAATGGTCAACAACCACGTTCCATATATCTAATTTATCAGCATCCCGAAGCAGTTTGATGAACAAACATATTTTGTCATCCTTTATCTCTGGTGGTTTAAATGCATTATGCCAGGCAATGGGGATAAAGATAAGCCTTTTTTCAACAAGCGGCAGTTTATTGAGAATTTTATGGAGTGATAATTGACAGACACCTAACCGGGCATGATTAACAGATATCTTGTCATTAAATGTTCCATAGTCCTGATATTGTTTGAATCTGCCAATATCATGAAATAGCGCAGCGACTTTAACAATTCTTAATTCTGCCTGTGAAAGATGTATGGATTTGCCAAGCCAGAGAATATTATTGCAAACTCTTTTTGTATGCTCTTCTTTTAATTGGAATATCTGGTTTTTCTCTATATCTTCCCCGTAAAAAACAGACACATATTTGTTAAACCAAATTTCTAATTTCAGCAACTGCTCCGCATTCATCTGCTGCACACTAAATTTTTCCGAATAAACCTGATTTAATCTCCAATGATCTGAATATTTACACGGCGGTTTCTTGGTCCGTCAAATTCGCAAAAGTATATTCCCTGCCAGGTTCCAAGCACCAGAGAGCCATTTTCCAAAGGTATAATTTCAGAAGGACCGAAAAGGCTGACTTTTATATGGGCTGCTGAATTGCCTTCCATGTGTTTAAAATAGTCATCCCATGGAATTACCTTGTTTATGGTGTTTAAAATGTCTGTTTCAACCGCAGGGTCAGCATTTTCATTAATGGTAATTGCAGCAGTTGTGTGCATTGAAAACACATGAACAAGACCGTTTTTAATATTGGATTGCCTGACTTCCTTTTCAACCTGGGAAGTAATATCAACCATCTGGGTTCGTGCATTGGTTTTTACACTTATCTGCATGCCTTCTCTCCTCTTAAAGCGCGAGAGCCGTTTCTATAATATTGTCCACAGAGATTCCATACTCCTTGAGCACTGTTCCGCCAGGTGCAGATGCACCAAATTTATCAATGCTAATAATTTTGCCGTTTTGACCACTGTATTTTTCCCATCCCATACTAATTCCTGCCTCGACAGCTACTCTTTTTGTTATTTTAGAAGGCAGTATTATCTCTTTATATGATTCAGGTGCTTTTTCAAAAAGTTCCCAGGAAGGCATGGAAACAACAGATGCCTTGATATTGTGATCTTTTTCAAGAATATCAGCAGCCTGAATACATATATGAACTTCAGACCCTGTACCAATAAGAATCATATCAGGATTTTCTTGTTTCTTGACAATATAGGCACCATATTCAAACTCACCATCCCGTTTTGATACATCCAGGGTTGGCAGTTTCTGGCGGCTTAATATCAAAGCAGTTGGTGCATCAAGGGTTTTTAAGGCCTGTTTCCATGCAAGGGCTGTCTCATTGGCATCGGCCGGTCGTACAACATTAAGACCCGGAATGGCACGCAGGGATGCCAAATGTTCA
>JBDLIV010000290.1:0-3224 GCA_039714675.1 Thermodesulfobacteriota bacterium | reverse complement strand
AAATTTGATAATATCACCATTGAACAATATGGTCTTGGACGGTTTGTTAAAGGAAAACCCTCTGAAGAAGACATGGCAGCAGGTGCTGCTGGTTATTTAAAATTGTGTGAAATTTTAAAGCAGAACAGTCACGATTTGGTTATAGCTGAAGAGGCTAATGTTGCAGTTGTGTGCAACCTGTTTACAGAAAAAGCACTTTTAGAACTTATGGAGATGAAACCTGAAAACGTAGAACTAGTAATCACAGGGCGCAATGCAAGTCAAAAAGTGATTGAAAAAGCAGATCTTGTCACTGAAATGAAAGAGATCAAGCACTATTATAAACAGGGCGTCAAGGCAAGGGTTGGAATAGAAAAATAATGAAAAAAAATATTGCTATTCTGGGAACTGGCTCTGATGTAGGTAAATCAATAATTGCAGCAGCAGTATGCAGAATTCTTGCAGATAATAAAGAGAGTGTTGCACCATTTAAATCTCAGAATATGTCCAATAATTCAGGAATCACCCCGGAAGGTCTTGAAATGGGACGAGCTCAGATTGTCCAGGCAGAAGCTGCAAGACTCTCTCCACATGTTGATATGAATCCGATTCTTTTAAAACCCACAGGAGAGAAACAATCCCAGGTTATTCTAAATGGGAAAGTTCACGGCAACCATACAGCCATGGATTACCATAGAAACAAAGATTTTTATTTTAAGAAAGCCTGCAAAGCCTTTGACCGCCTTGGAAAACAATATGAGAGGATTGTTCTTGAAGGTGCTGGATCATGTGCTGAAGTTAATCTCATGCCCAATGATATTGTGAATTTTGCCATGTCTGAATATGCTGGAGCAGATGTTATTCTTGTTGCGGATATTCACAGGGGCGGAGTGTTTGCACAGATTATCGGTACTGTTAAATGCCTCCCTGTAAAGTACCAGGAGATGATAAAAGGTTTTATTATCAACCGTTTCAGGGGTGACATTGCCCTTTTTAATGACGGCATTGAATACATTGAAAAACAAACCAGAAAAAAGGTTCTTGGTGTTCTGCCCTGGTACACACACTTTAAAATTGATGCAGAAGATTCCGTTGAAATTGAGCAATGCACCAATTTTAAGGATTTTCAAGCAGACCAACCTGCCATTGCTGTTATCAGACTTCCACATATTGCAAATTTTACAGATTTTCATGCTTTGTCAAAAATTGATAAGCTTCAAACAATTTTTATTGATAAACCTGATCATCTGTCAAAATTTAAAGCTGTAATTATCCCAGGTTCAAAAAACACCAGAAAGGATCTTGAATGGCTGATAAAGAATTTTAAAAATCCTCTTGAAAAATATCATAAAATTAAAGGCCGTATCTTTGGGATTTGCGGTGGATTCCAGATGCTTGGTGAATTTGTGGACGACCCCGAAGGTCTTGAGGGAAATCCGGGAATTACAGAGGCGCTCGGACTTCTGCCGGTTCAAACCGTATTAAAATCACCCAAAACCACAACCATCAGTGAGTTCTGCTGGCAGAGTGCAAGGGGAAAAGGGTATGAAATCCATATGGGGGTAACCAATCGCAGTGCAGGCACACATCTGCTTGAAATTAATTCGCGAAACTCCAATGCCTGTATTGATACAGATGGGTGTATGGCAGCAAACAGTATGATTGCCGGGACATATATACATGGTTTTTTTGATTCATCCCAGGTCTTGTCAAAATGGCTTGAGTGGACAGGTATAAATATTAATATCTCATGTGATGATGTACATTTGCTAAAAGAGAAAGAATATACTCTTTTAAAAGAGCATTTTGAAACTTATATTGATATTGCTCCACTGCTTTAAATAGCGATCAAAATTAATTATAAAATCAATAAGTAGTTCAATCAGGCATGATAAAGCATATCTTGAATATTGCCAAAAAATGGGCTGTTTTTGTGGAATTACAGCAACCAATTGGCTAATCTCAGTCAACATCATCCAATAAATATAACGGCTGATATAGCCAAAAAATGAAAAAATAGGGATATGAGGCAATTAAATCTTTTGAAAATATTTACATTATTATGTAAATTTTCTATCCTGTAAAAAAATTTGCAGTTTGATTATAATTTTTTTGCTTTGAAAGAGTATATCTTGGAAAATACATATCAAACTATATCCTTAGCTTCACTTGCCTTACAATATGGGACAATAAATGAGGAGCAGTATTCTAATGTCAATAGACTTTATGCTCTCAGACAAAAAGAGGGAGTTGATTTTGAACAGCTGCTGTTGACCGGGAAATTAGCAACTCAATATCAGATTGAACTTTTAAAATTGATTCAGGAATATCTTATAATTAAAGAGCAGGGGGAAGAGTTTGGCAGGATTGCCATGGAAAAAGGTCTTGCAACCAAAGCAGAAGTTGACAAGGCTCTTGATTGTCAGAAAAAAGAGTTTAAACGGGCTAAAATCAAAAAATTGGTCGGAGATATTCTTGTTGAATCCAAGGTCATTACAATAAAACAGAAAAATATGATTTTAAAAGAGCAGAATTTTATTGATGAAGATGTCCAAAAGATACAGGTATCTGATGATTCAAATAAAGACGACATTAACCTTTCAAAGTATGAAAAACAGTTTTTACGGATAAAAGTGCTAGATCAGGAATTTGCTGCAAGTGTTGTTGAAAAAGGCCTTGCATCTGAAGAAGAAACCCGAATTGCTCAAAAAATCCAGGAAGAGGAGTTTGAAAAAGAGAATATAATTCGCATCCTTGGCGATATAATGGTTGAGTTGGAGTTTTTAACACAGGGGCAAAAGGATTTTGTTCTAAAAGAGCAGAAGTGCATACAAAGCATTGAACAAAGAGAGAGTGATCCAGCGATTCAATTGAATATCA
This sequence comes from Thermodesulfobacteriota bacterium, assembly GCA_039714675.1. Lineage (GTDB taxonomy): Bacteria > Desulfobacterota > Desulfobacteria > Desulfobacterales > Desulfobacteraceae > Desulfobacula. The sequence continues at coordinate 365 of JBDLIV010000290.1, read as the reverse complement.
GCCAGGATCAAATGGAAGCAGTTATTACAATTAAAGATTATTTTTCAGATATTGCTTTAAAGGATATAAAGCATGCACTTGATGTTAAGGGAGTCAAGTATGGAAGATATTCCGACGCAATTCTTCAATGCAATCTTGATCAGAATAATAAAAAATTTGTTGTAGCAAAACTGGGGCTTCCTTTGGAGTTGATTAAAACCGTGCAGGCTTCTTACTATTTTACTACAGACAAAATAGATACAGAAATTAAAAACAGGGGTGAGATCCTTGCTGAGCAGCACTTTAGAGGTGGCTCGTCTATAAAAAAAGATCTGTTTGGCGATAATGTTGAACAATCTGCTGGAAATGGCTTTGCCTTCAGGTGT
>JBDLIV010000289.1:0-3227 GCA_039714675.1 Thermodesulfobacteriota bacterium | reverse complement strand
AAAATTATAGTCATGTACGATGGGTGGATTGTCCAGACCGGAACGCCCCAGCAGCTTTTTGAATTTCCCAACCACAAATTTGTAGGATATTTCATAGGAAGTCCAGGTATGAATTTTTTCTCCTGCTCCCTGGAAGGGAATAATGCTGTTGTGGGAGATGCCAAAATTCCAATCAAACCTGAAACAGCAGAACAGGGGAAAAAAGTAAAGGGGCATCTGGAACTGGGGATCAGACCTCTATATCTAAAGGTTCATGAAAAAGAGGTTAAAGACAGCTTCAAGGTACAGATTAAATCTGTTGAAGATCAGGGCAGCTACCATATTATGACCATGGAATTCCAGGGACACACACTGAAAGCAAGAATATCGGAAAATGATGCAATCCCTGAATCTGAGGCATGGATATCCTTTCCCTTGGAATGGATAAGATTGTTTGCCAATGAACACCTGGTAAAGTAAGGAGTTTTATTTATGAAAAAATGGAAGGACAATAAAGGTTGGTTTTTTATTCTACCGGTTTTTTTACTTGTTGCCTTCTCCGCCATTATCCCGTTAATGACCGTAGTAAACTATTCTGTCCAGGATATATTCGGACCTGGACAGCGTTTTTTTGTGGGCATAGAGTGGTTTAAGGAAACCCTTACTGACATCAGGCTTCATGAGGCTCTGGGACGGCAGCTTCTTTTTTCAAGTCTGGTTCTTCTTATTGAAATGCCCTTAGGGATTGCCATTGCTTTGATGATGCCCGCTAAAAAAGGGATAGGAGCATCTTTGTGTCTGGTTATCCTTGCCCTCCCCCTGCTTATCCCCTGGAATGTCATCGGCACCATATGGATCATATTCACCCGCCCTGACATTGGTCTTATGGGAGCCAGCATCAACGGTTTGGGAGTGGCTTTTGACCATACAGCCAATGGTCTACACGCCTGGATCACACTGATGCTCATGGAGGTTTGGCACTGGACTTCCCTTGTCACTCTGCTCGCCTATGCAGGTCTTCGATCCATCCCGGATGCCTATTACCAGGCTGCCAGGATAGATGGTGCATCTGCCTGGTCAACATTCTGGTATATTCAGCTTCCAAAAATGCGAGGAGTCTTGACAATTGCCTTGCTGCTGCGATTCATGGATAGTTTTCTGATCTATGCCGAGCCTTTTGTACTAACAGGCGGAGGCCCTGGCAATTCAACTACTTTTTTATCCATTTACTTAGTGAAAATTGCTGTTGGCCAATTTGACCTTGGGCCGGCCGGCGCATTCTCTTTGATCTATTTTCTCATTGTATTACTGTTTTGTTACTTGTTCTATCAGGTATTGCTAAATGTTGGTAAAGGAGAAGAATCATGAAGATAAAAAAACGATATATCTGCCTTGCAGCATATCTTTTTCTCATTATGCTGCCTGTTTACTGGATGTTGAACATGTCCTTGAGAACCAATGCAGACATCATGGCCAATTTTTCTTTGATTCCTACTGATATCACCTTTGAAAACTACATAAAAATTTTCACCGATTCTGCCTGGTATTCCGGGTATATAAACTCTATTATCTATGTTGTATTGAATACAACGATCTGCCTTATAACAGCACTTCCTGCAGCATATGCATTCTCACGGTTCAGCTTTATTGGTGACAAGCATGTCTTTTTCTGGCTGCTGACCAACCGCATGGCTCCTCCTGCTGTATTTTTACTCCCGTTTTTTCAGCTCTACTCAACCTTTGGATTGATTGACACACATATTGCAGTTGCCCTTGCCCACTGTCTTTTCAACCTGCCCCTGACAGTATGGATTCTGGAAGGCTTTATCTCAGGTGTTCCCATTGAGATAGATGAAACTGCTTTTATTGACGGATACAAATTCCCCCGTTTCTTTTTCTTTATATTTGTACCCCTGATTCGATCGGGGATTGGTGTGGCAGCTTTTTTCTGTTTCATGTTTTCCTGGGTGGAACTCCTCTTTGCAAGGACTTTAACCACAACTGCTGCAAAACCCATTGCGGCAACCATGACTCGTACTGTCAGTGCTACCGGGCTTGACTGGGGACTTCTGGCAGCAGCTGGCATTTTAACCATTGTACCCGGCGCCCTTGTGATCTGGTTTGTCAGAAATTATCTGGCCAAGGGTTTTGCCATGGGCAGAGTATAATAAAGGAGGAATCTATGAAGCTTGAATGGATGGCATGGACCCTTCCCACAGCACTTTTTTTTACAACCATTGCCCTTATTCTGACAGGAATGACCATATGGGAAATTAAATCTCCTACCATACAGAGGAAAGGTTTTCTGCCCATTTCTACAACAAGGGGTGACAGACTCTTTATAGGACTTTTAACCACAGGCTATATCCATCTTGCATGGATAGGATTGACAGACATCACTATCTGGGCAGCCCTTGTAATCTCAATTGTCTGGATGGGTGTGGTCATGCGCTGGGGATGAGGGAAGAAGCACAAGACTTTAGAAAAAACAAACAGCAGTTAATTGACCGATTTTATTTTTTATCACAGGTAATGGTCTGACCGGCAGGCGTTGAACAAGGCCTTCTTAAGCTTGCAAAAAAGACCTTGAAATATTTTGTTATAATAAATTTAGTGAAGGCCATGGGAGGAATAAAAATGAGAGGATTGCTTGGAAAAAAAGAATTGGGAAAAATAATACCCAGTCTAATGTTAATTCTTGGATTTATTCTGTTTGCTTTTCCTGCAAATGCAGGGATTGATGCTGCAAAAAAATGGATTGATAATGAATTCCAGCCGTCAACCCTGACCAAGGGTGAACAGATTAAAGAGATGGAGTGGTTTATCAAGGCAGCCCAGCCATTCAAAGGAATGGCAATCAAGGTTGTTTCCGAAACTATTCCCACACATGAGTATGAATCTAAAATTTTAACCAAAGCATTTGAAGAAATCACCGGTATCAAGGTAACCCATGACCTGATTCAGGAGGGTGATGTTATTGAAAAACTACAAATCCAGATGCAGTCAGGTGAGAATGTGTTTGATGCTTATATCAATGATTCAGACCTCATTGGAACTCATTCTCGGTATGGTCATGTTCAGAATCTGACAGACTGGATGTCAGGAGAAGGCAAGGATGTAACCCTGCCAACACTTGATGTGGATGATTTCATGGGAAAATCCTTTACCACAGGCCCTGATGGAAAGCTATATCAGCTTCCTGATCAGCAATTTGCAAACCTTTACTGGTTCCGTTATGACTGGTTCAA
>JBDLIV010000288.1:0-3244 GCA_039714675.1 Thermodesulfobacteriota bacterium | reverse complement strand
CTGAATTCAATGCTTCGCGGACGTTTATAACCAGCCATGTTTTCTTTGCAAAAAGCCATCATTTCGTCTTGTGTTACAGTCTCACCATGTTTTAACTTAATGAATGCCTTTACTTTTTCTCCGCTTTTGTCGTCAGGAACACCAATAACAGCCGCAAGTTCAACCTTTGGGTTGGTATAAATAATATCTTCCACATCCCTTGGATATACATTAAATCCTCCAACAATAATCATATCTTTTTTCCGGTCAGTAATGGTTATATATCCGTCTTTATCTATATTTCCGATATCTCCTGTGAGAAAAAATTTCTTATTGTCAATATCTACAAAGACTTCATCATTGGCATCCGGTCTTTTCCAGTAGCCTTTCATTACCTGTGGACCGCAAATGGCAATTTCTCCATCTTCCCCCTGGGCAAGCTCTTTTGTGCTTTCGTTTAAATCAACAATTTTGATATCAGTTCCTGGAAGTGGAAATCCAATGGAACCAATTTTCCGGGTCTCTCTGAAAGAGGGGTTGATACAGGCGGCAGGTGCAGTTTCTGTAAGTCCATATGCCTCAAAAATAATAGAGCCGGTTTTATCTTCGAATTGCCGGCACACCTCAGGGGGCAGTGGAGCACCGCCGGAAAGGCATCCCATAATTGAGGAGATGTCATATTTCTCCAGGTTTACATGGTTTGTAAAGGCAATAAATATGGTCGGGACTGCTGTAATAAAAGTTGGTTTATATTTTTGCACTGCCTCCAGCACTCCGGTAAAAGGCGGATTGCCTGCCCTGGGATCCGGGATGCAGATCAGCTTGCTGCCCGACAGAGCTGAAAACAACAGAGCGCTTGTGATACCAAAACTGTGATACCAGGGCAAGACACCAAGATATGTGTGATACCCTCCACGTCTCATTTTTTCTGGTTTTTCTCCATCTTCATGTACCAGTCTGAAATACTCTTCACATGCTTCAAGATTGTAAGTGAAATTTGCGTGTGACAGCTCCGCTCCTTTGGGAACTCCGGTTGTGCCTCCGGTATAGAGCATTACAGCTGTATCCTCATCAGGGTTGAAGTCAATGGAGGGTGGATTCGGGCTGGACATGGCAACAATATCATCAAACATTAAATGGCTGGGTTCATGTGAGGGTGCTTTGGGTATTTTATTTAAAAGTCCTCCAATGAATGCTTTGATTTTTGGAAGGTAGGATTTGATATTGCAAATAATCACAGTTTCAACTTTTGTGTTTTTTATAGCTTCAACCGTGTTCGGGTATAAGAGAGGGTGATCCATGCAAAATACCATTTTTGATTCAGAATCTTTGAGCTGGTAGTTCAGTTCCGAAGGTGTATATGAAGGATTGCAGTTTACTGCCACAGCTCCGGATTTAAGGATACCAAAAAGGATTTCAGGAAAGTGGGGTATGTTGGGAAGGAAAATAGCAACCTTATCTCCTTTTTTAATACCCTTGCCTGCAAGAAAAGCTGCAATTCTGTCGGCACTGTCTTTGACCTGGGTATAGGTTCTAAAAGCACCATTAAATATGGTATATACATTATCAGGATACTTTTTTGCCGTATTATCGAGAATCTGGGGCAGTGGATAGTGGTAATTGTTTACATCGTGTGCAACGCCTTCGGGCCAAAAAGGGGTTTTCCATGCTTGTTCACTCATTTTGCGACCTCCTTTATTGATAAAGTGTCTTTCAAAAATTAATCATGTATCTTCTGTTTTTTATCTGATATATCTAAGCTATATTATTCAAATTTTATAGTCAAAATGTTTTTAAAATATCTAAGGGACTGGGCAAAAATCCAGTGCAATATTATAACACTTATTTTATTACAGACCCTAAACTCAAAAAAGGGACTGTTCATCTGATATCAGTTCAGATATAATGATTTTCAATTGATAAAGTAAGGATGCAATGATAAAGGATGCAATAAAAATAAAGGAGATATCAGTTACAATGAAAAAAAAATATCAATACTGTCTGATTATATTGTTATGGATTGTGTTTTTAGCCGACCCTCTGCTTGCCAGGAATAATTATGTTACTGAAATAACAAGCATTACCATGCGTAGAGGTGCAGGTATTAGCCACAAAGTTATTGCCATGTTGAAATCTGGTACTAAACTTGAAATTATTGAATATCAAAAAGATTGGTCACAGGTTAGGACAGCTGGTGGGAAAACCGGATGGGTTTTATCAAGGTTTTTAACTGAAAAGATACCAGACGCTCTTTTAGTAGATAAATTAAGTAAAGAAAATTTGAATTTAATATCAAAATTAAAAGGAGTGGAACAGGAGAACAAAAAACTGATAGATGAAAATGTAAGACTTGTTCAGGTGGAGGAAAAATATAGTGATTTAAAGCAAAAATCAGAACACTTTCTAAAACTTGACGAAGAGTATAAAAAAATATCAGATCAGTCTGAAATGCAGAAAAATCAGATCCAGGAGTTGGAAAATGATTTAAACAGTGATGAGAAATTGTGGTTTCTCAGTGGCGGCGGTGTTTTTATTGTCGGGCTCCTTTTTGGTTTAAGTATGCGTAAAAAGAAACAAAGCAGTTTGTTATGATAAGAAAAACAGATTTTCTGATTATTGGAAGTGGTATTGCAGGCTTAAGTTATGCCCTGAAAGTGGCCCAGTTTGGTAAAGTAACCATAGTTACCAAAAAAAAAATCCAGAAATCCAATACAGCTTTGGCCCAGGGTGGCGTGGCAGGTGTATTCAGTAAGATCGATTCCTTTGATCTGCATATAAAAGATACGCTTGCAGCGGGAGACGGGCTTTGCAATAAAGATGTTGCCAAGATGGTGGTGGAAAACGGACCTGAAAGGATTAAAGAACTTGTAGAGCAGGGAGCAAAGTTTAACAAACAAAGCAATGGTGAATATGATTTTGCCCTTGGCCAGGAAGGGGGGCACTCTGCAAAAAGAATTGTTTATGCACAGGATCTGACAGGTAAAGAGATTGAGGATACTCTTGTAAAGAATGTTGAAAACAATGCCAATATAACTATTCTTGAAGACCACATTGCCGTTGATTTAGTAACTTTTTCCAGCAGTATTCGAAGCGGTCTTATTGTTACAGAACAGGAAAATTATTGCTGCGGAGCATATGTTTTAAATAATAGAACCGGTGAGATTGAAACTTTTTATTGTGCAATTACCCTTCTTGCCACAGGCGGGGCAAGCAAAGTATATCTTTATACATCCAACCCTGATATTGCAACAGGCGATGGTATTGC
>JBDLIV010000287.1:0-3244 GCA_039714675.1 Thermodesulfobacteriota bacterium | reverse complement strand
GCTGAATTTTTTATTAGAAGTTTTTTGCCGATTTCATTGGGAAAAATGGATTCAATTATGGATTCATGCAGCGCAGCTGTTGATATATGTGATGGGGCCTTTGGAAGCAGATAAACAAAAATTTAAATATGCAATTATAATAACAGGAGAAAAAGATGTCTCAAATATCTAAAGTCGGTGTTATAGGGGCAGGACATATGGGCAGCGGCATTGCACAGAAAATTGCCCAGGAAGGAATTAATGTTGTACTGCTTGATATAAAAGATGAATTTGTTTCAAATGGTCTTGGTACAATTAAGAGTTTATTGCAAAATGGTATTAAACGCAAAATATTTACACAGGATCAAGTGGATGAAATCCTGACACGCATTAATGGTACTACAGATCTTAATGCAGTGGCTGATGCAGACATTGTGATTGAAGCTATTTTTGAAGACAGGCAGGTTAAAACTCAATTATTTCAAAACCTTGATAATATCTGTTCTGAAAAAACCATCTTTGCAACCAATACATCAACTTTTTATGTTTCTGAATTTGCAGAACAGATTCAACGTCCGGACAAATTTATAGGGCTTCATTATTTTTTCCATCCAGCCAAAAACCGTTTACTCGAAGTAATACCACATTCAGGAACAAGCAATGACACCATAGAAAAAGCTCTTTTGTTTGCAAAGCTCCACGGGAAAACAGCAATCACGGTTAAAGATGCCCCGGGATTTGCAATTAACAGGTTTTTTATTCCCTCTTCCAATGAAGCTTGCAGAATGCTGCAAGAAGGACTCGGCAATATCCCAACCATTGAAGAAGCCAGTAAACGCGCTTTTGGGATCGGAATGGGATCGCTTGAAATCCTAAATGTAACAGGAATTCCTCTTGCGGTTCACGCATCAAAAAGTCTTGGAGATGAACTCGGTCTTTTTTATCAGACACCTGATATTTTAAAATCCCAGATGGAAAAGAATGAAGACTGGGATCTTGTGAACGGAGAGGTTGAAGAAGATAAGATCCAGGCCATTGTCGACCGGTTCCACGGTATCTGTCTTGGCGTTGCTGCAACGCTTGTGGATGAAGGGGTTGCAACCATTGAAGAGACTGACATTGGTGCCAAGGTCGGTTTAAAATGGAGCAAGGGCCCGTTTGAAATCATGAACCATATAGGCATAGAAAAAACTTGTGAGGTTGTACAAGCCATGACCCAAAAGTATCCTGGTTTTAAAATGCCTGAGATTCTCGTCAACCAACAAAAAATCGGACAGCCTTTTAAGTTTAATGTTGTGGATTTACAAATAAAAGAAGAGATTGCATATATCACCATCAATCGTCCCGATGCTATGAATTCTTTAAATGAAGCCGTTGTTGAGCAATTATCGGAAAAATTTCTTGCTGCGGAAAATAATCCTGAGGTTAAGGCAATTGTATTCCAGGGAGCAGGAAAGGCTTTTGTGGCCGGGGCAGATATTCAGTTTTTTGTAGATAAGATCAATAACAATAAAATTAAGGATATTGAAATATTCACCAGAAAAGGTCATGAGCTTTTTTTGAAAATTGAAAATTGTTCCAAAAAAACCATTGCCATACTGGATGGCCTCTCCCTTGGCGGTGGAAGTGAACTGGCTCTGACCTGCCAGTTTATAGTTGCAACACAATCAGGCTCCATGGGATTTCCTGAAACCGGCATTGGTATAATTCCTGGGCTTGGCGGCATGTTAAGGACGGAACGTCAGCTTGGAGCAGGTCTTGCTAAATATTATGTGTTTACAGGCAAAAGCATAAGTGCAAAGGCTGCACATGATCTTGGTATTGTTTATAAAATAGTACAACCCACCGAAATGTTGGAAACTGTCAGGGAAATTATTGGCTTGGTTGATTATGATAAATACCGCAAGCGGAATATTCCTGCAAAATTTACAGAACTTGCCGCAGAATGTAACCCTGAAAATATTAAAAATTTTGTTAAAACTCTTGGCAGCAAATCTCCCATCGCTCTTAAAATGGCCAATGAAGTGATGGATAAACAGATTGATATGTCCATTGAACAGGCAGTGGAGTTTGAATTAAGCCAGTTAGATACACTTTTTAATACTAAAGACGCCCATGAAGGACTATCTTCTGTGGGTAAAAGAAAACCTGTCTTTAAAGGAGAATAGCAGATGTATACTAAAGCATTTATTCCGTATAAAGGTTATTACAGCACCCCTTTTTGCAGATGGCAGGGCAGCATGGCCAATGAAAATGCCATTTCATTCAGTGCTGAGACTTCAAAAAAGTGGTTTGCAGAAAAAAAATTTGAAGTTAACAATCTTGACTATCTTATTTTCGGTAACACAATCGGCCAGCACCATCAGTTCTATTCTTCTCCGTGGGCAGCAGCATTATTGGAAGCCAAAGCACTTCCAGCTATTGCCATAAGCCAGGCATGCACAACCGGAGCCACTTGTATTAATCAGGCTGCCATGGGAATAGAAAATGATCTGTATCAAACCCCCTATGTATTAACGGCTGACAGGACTTCAAACGGCCCCCATACCATCTGGCCAAATCCAAAGGGACCTGGTGGAGAAGTTATCTCTGAAAATTGGAATATGGATAATTTCAACTCTGATCCCAATACCGGTAAAAAAATGGTTGAAACTGCTGAAAATGTAGCAAGGGAAAACGGGTTTACAAAAAAAGAGTGTGATGAGCTTGTATTGAGGCGATATGAACAATATCTAATGGCTCTTGAAAACGACCGGGAATTTCAAAAGCGTTATATGCTCCCGGCTGAAGTTAAAATTTCCAGGAAAAAGACTATTTTATTAGAAGAAGACGAAGGGATAATGGCTTCAACAAAAGAAGGACTTGCAGCCTTAAAACCTCTTCTTCCCGGCGGGGTCTTAAGTTTTGGCACCCAGACACATCCTGCAGACGGAAATGCCGGTGTGCTTGTTACCACTGCTGAAAAAGCCATGGAACTAAGCGTAGACAACAAAATTACAATCCAGGTTGTATCATACGGATATTCCAGAGAACAAAGAGGCTATATGCCTGCAGCTCCTGTTCCTGCTACCCAAATGGCTCTTAAAAATGCAGGCCTTTCAATCAAGGACATCAATGTTCTTAAAACCCACAATCCATTTATTGTTAATGACCTGTTTTTTTCAAAAAAGATGGGAGTAGATGCATTCAGTTTTAATAATTACGGGTCTTCCCTGATTTTTGGTCATCCCCAGGGCCCAACTGCCACAAGACTTATCATTGAAGG
>JBDLIV010000286.1:0-3247 GCA_039714675.1 Thermodesulfobacteriota bacterium | reverse complement strand
GGCAAAAGAGGATATTAAAATATTTTGTATAGGGGTTGGAGATATTGCAGGTGCACCCATACCAGATAAAGAGGGTGGATTTATAAAAGATTCTAAAGGCAATATTATTCTCTCAAAGGTGGATGAGAAGGGACTTGAAAAAATCGCTGATTTAACATCAGGTCTCTATGTAAGATCAGTGGCAGGAGATATGGATCTTGATATGATCTACAAAGATAAGATTCTTGGAACCATGGAGAGAAAAACACTCACTTCAGGTAAAAAAAAGGTGTGGGAAAACAGGTTTCAATGGTTTTTGTTTCCAGCTCTTATTCTTTTTTTGATAGAGCTTTTTTTATCAACGACAAAGAGAATAAAGCACAGGAAAAATTTATTATCCATTACTGTTTTTGTATTTGCTTTAACTTTTTGCTGGTTTAATAATACTGCTGTGGTGGAGGCAAAAAGTGTCTCTTCCAGTGTAAAATCAGGAATCAATGCCTTTAATGAACAAAATTATTCCCAGGCAAAAAAACATTTTATTGATGCCCAGCTTGAAGATCCTGAAAACCAAAAGCTCTATTTTAATATTGGTGCTGCAGCCTATATGAACAAAGAGTATGATCAGGCAAAAACAAATTTTAAACACGCCCTTGAATCAGATGATAAAAACCTGCGCCATGATGCAGGATACAATCTTGCCAATACCCACTATCGACTGGGTAATCTTGAAGACGCTATAAAAGAGTATGAAAATATTTTAAAAGAGTTCCCGGAAGATACAAAGGCAAAGGAAAATTTAGAGTTTGTTAAAAAGAAAAAAGAGGAACAAAAGCAGCAGGAATCAAAATCTGATAAAAATCAAAAAGAGAGTAAGGAAGAAAAAGAAAATAGAGATAAAGATAAAGAAAAGTCTGATAAAGAGCAGGAAAACGATCAGAAGAAAAACCAGAATAAAGACCAGAATTCAAACCAGAAGAACAGCCAGGACAAAGAGCGGCAAAAGGACAGAGAGAAACAGCCCAACAGTCAGCAGGACAAACAGGAGAAAAAACAATCTTCCCACTCAAATCAAGAAAAAGATAAAAATATGGAAAAAACTGATCCAAAAAACAGGCAGCAAAAGCAGGCAGCCCGGAATATGGAAAATATGCTTAACCGCCTTGAGGATAAGCCTGGTAAGGCAATGATACCTGTGTTAGAAAAACAGTATATTGAAAAAGATTGGTAAAATATATATGAATTTGAAAAAAGTCTCTTTTGTAATAATAGTCTTCCTGATTGTAATACCTGGGATTTGTTCAGGGTTTGATGTTACAGCACATGTTGATAAATCAAGGATTTCTCAAGAGGATTCTATCTATTTAAAAGTAGAGGTTAATGGAGGTAAGGCAGATCTTGATCTCTCCATTATTAAGGATTTCAAGGTAATCTCAAGGGGAACTTCTTCAACTCTTAATTATATTAATGGTAAATCTGAAAGAAAGGCAAGCTATCAATATGTTCTGCTTCCTCTCTCCAAAGGCAGACTGAAAATTCCTGCAATCAGGGCCACAAGGGGAGGGCAGACTGCTTTTACAAAGCCAATAACCATCCATGTTGCAGATCAGGTTGTGGAGCCCGACAAAGTAAAGCCACTGTTTGCCAGAGCTTTTGTTGCAAAAGATCAGTTTTTTACAGGTGAACAGATAGTGTTTACACTGCAGTTTTTTACTTCAAAGAGGTTGTCTGGAGTAGGATTTGAAAAAACACCTGAATTTAAAAATTTTTCATCAAAGCCGTTTGAAAAGGAAAAAACTTATACCCAGAATATAAATGGTGTTCTTTTTAATGTAACCCAGGTAAATTATCTGCTTACTCCTTCAAGTCCTGGAACATTTACTATCAATCCAGCTGTTTTGATTGCAAGGGTGGTAGTCAAGTCAAATTTTAATGATTCATTTTTTTTCTCAGACAGATCAAAACCTGTCAGGGTTGTTTCAAATCCTGTTGAAATAGAGGTTGTGCCTCTGCCTCAATATCGTGGGGAGGGTAAATTTTCAGGTTTAGTGGGAAATTTTGATATTATATCAAATATTGATCAAACAAATCTTAAAGCTGGTGAATCAGCCACACTTACCATTAAAATTTCAGGAACAGGAAATATTATGGATGCAAGCCTGCCTGGGATAAATTTTGACGATCTTTACAAAGATGCATTTAAAGTATATGACGACAACCCAGTTGAAACCATTGAACTGACCCAGAATGGATACAGCGGGTTTAAAATATTTAAAAAAGCCATTGTTCCGGTCAATCCGGGAAAATATACAATCAAACCTATTACTTTGATCTATTTTGATGTTGATAAAAAAGGTTTTCAATCTGTTTCAACCGAACCTATATCACTTGATGTTACACCCTCGGAAAAAACAGATCTTGCAGTAAAACCATTAAATTCTCAAAAAGAGAAATTAACTGTTAAAAAAGAGGTTTCCCTTGTTAACAGGGATATTCTGGAGATAAAAGAGGGGCTGAAGGTGCTGGAAGATTATAATGAAATAAATCCTATGTTATTTGTAATTCTTTTATCAATACCGGCAATTGCCTTTTTTGGAATAAAGATTTTTACTGTTGTTCGGAAAAAGGAGTTATCCGTTGAAAAACAGATGGAGGAGAAGGCAACATTTCATCTGAAGCAGGCAGGAAAACTCAACAGCCAGGGTAAAGATTTTTCAAGCCATCTCTATTCAAGTCTGGTCTCTTCAATTCTGGCAAAAGGAGAAAAGAGAGGTGAAACAGTTACGTTAAGAGAAGCCCAGGTGATATTAGAGGATGCAGGTGTTAATGATAAAACAGCAGAAGAGATTACCACTCTGCTTGGAAATATCGAATCTGTCCGTTTTGGCGGAAAAATATTAGACGAAAACATGGCAAAGAATCTTTTATCAAAAACAAAACAGATAATAAAAATGATTTGTATTGCATTGGTCTGTTTAGGAGTGTCTGCTTTTGTGCCGCAAAAGGCAGTGGCAGATTCCACTGCCATGTTTGTAGATGCGCTTAAAGATTATAAGGCGGGAAATTTTAAGCAATCAGCCACCAAATTTGAAGCAATCGCACAAAAAAGTATTAAAAATCCCTATCTCTATTATAATATTGGCAATGCATATCTTAAAGCTAAAGATACAGGTCATGCAATTTTATGGTATGAAAGAGCAAAAATACTGGCACCTGGTGACCCTGATTTGAATTACAACCTTGAATATGCCAACAGCCTTGTAAAGGA
>JBDLIV010000285.1:0-3306 GCA_039714675.1 Thermodesulfobacteriota bacterium | reverse complement strand
GCTCCAATTGAAACCAGGCTTGGGCCCCAGGAGTGGAACCTGACACTGTCCCAAAAATTCCCCTTTCCAGGCACCCTGTCACAAAAGGGCAAAGTTCTTGAATCAGATAAAAAAATCTCAAAACTTAAACTGGATAAGAGTGTTAGAGAAATTGCAGCATCAATTATAATCTCCTTTCATGAACTTATATATATTCAAAAGGCAGGTCATTTTGCCCAGTCTAATTTCAATCTTGTCCAGAAATTATTAAAAATCAGTGAAAATCATTATGCAAATGATAAAGCCCTTTTTTATGATGTTTCAAAGGCAAAGGCACAGGCTGCACAGATCCAGTATGACATTCTTCTTTTAAATGAGCTTGAACTGAGTGAAAAAGCGCGTATTAATACTCTTTTAAACAGAGAACCCAATGCCAGACTGGGAATTGCCAGGGACCTTGCTTTTAGAAAGGTTGTTTATAAAATCAGTGAAATATATGAATTGTCCCGGAATAATCTGGAAGATATCCTGATTGCTGAAGAGAAGATCAATCAGTCTTCCCAGCGAATAGAACTTTCAAAGTTTGAGAATCTTCCATCATTTAAACTGGGTCTTTTTTATGCCTCAATCGGAGATCCTGATGTGCCGACACCTCCGCCTGATGCTGGAGATGATGCCTTTGGCATCCAGCTTGGTTTTAACATTCCTCTATGGTCAGGTAAGAACCAAAGCAAAACATCCAGAGCCCTTGCCATGAAACAAAAAGCCAGGGCACAAAAACTTGCTGTGAAAAACAAAACCAATGCCAGAATAAGCAGGCTGTGGTTTAAACTCCAAAATTCCAAAAGGCTTATAACTCTTTATGCAAAAGAGATGATTCCCCAGTCATTAAGATCTGTCCAGACAGCAGAAACCTGGTATCGCCAGGGTGAGGGAAGTTTCTCAGATTTCCTGGAACTCCAGGCCACAGCCTATAATTTCCAGATATCCCTTGAACGGGCAAAAGCCGATTATGGGAAAACTCTTGTGAAACTGGAACTGCTCACAGGAGTACCCCTGGATAAAAAAAATGACAAGGAAAAAACCATTACTTCAAAAGAGGGATAATTAATCATGAAAACCAAATTATCATTGATATTCATCATTTTTTTCACATACACATCTTCTGTGTTTGGAAACAATGATAATAGGTATGAATCCCTGGAAAAATACCAGCCTCCTCTCTATTTCACCGAGTCATTAAATTTTAAAGAGAGAGAGAACAATCTCTATTCAAAGCCTGATAATGATTTATCATCTCTTGCTGCAACCATAGAGAAACTTAAAATTAACCATGAAAATAGTATTAAAAAAGAGCGGGGGATTGAATTCTTATCAGATTATGACAATAAACTTTTTAAACACCTTGTAACCATATCCAATAATACAGACGCAGTAAAAAAACTTGTAAAAAACAGATTTTCCCTGGAAGAGATAGAAATCCTCGCTGCTTTAAGAAATCCTGCCATCCTTGCTGCACAAAAAAAAGTGAGGGCTGAACTATCTTCCTTCAGCCAGGTCATGGATCTTGATGAAAATTTAAGGCAGTACTCTGCATTTACAAAAGAGCTTGATAATAATGCAGGGCCATTAAAAATGAATGATTCCATTCAATCTAAATACCCCTATCCCGGGGTAACCACTCTCAAGGGGCAGGTTATAAATGATCAGGTCTCAATCCTGGTTGAAAAAATGGAAATAATCCAGAAAAATATCATCACTGACATAAGACTTTCCTTTTGGAACTTGGTTTATATTGATAAAGCATTTGAAGTAACATCTGAAACAATAGATGCATTCAACAGGCTTAAGGATGTGGCAACAACACTTTATAAAAGTGGGAAAACAAGTTTCCAGGATGTCATCAAGATTAATATTAACACTATCAGGTTAAGAGAGGATCTTGTCACTCTTGTTTCAAAAAGGAAAAACATTGAAATAAAGATTATGGAGCTGTTAAATCTCTCTGCTGACACCCCCCTGGGAAGGCCTGCCAAGGAAAACATCCATAAAAAAACAGGTCTGCCAAAAGATCTTTACCTTGTTGCAATGCAGCAAAGGCAGGAGCTTAAAGTCATAAGACTCTCCATTGAAAAAACCCAAAAAATGATAGAAATGGCAGAGACCATGGTGCTGTTACCATTTACACTTAACTTCTCTTTTTACGAAGCTAATGCTGTTGCAAGTGCTGGAACAGAAGCCGGGGGAAAAACTTTTCCGGAAAAAACCATGGCTTCAATGAAGAACAAGTATCCTGTAAAACCCTTGTATGGCATTAATGATCCATGGCTCAGGGAAACAAAACTCAAACTTTCAAGTTTAAAGCAAACTCTTATAAAAGAAGAGAATAAAACCAATACCATGATCCGGGAAAAGTGGTTCAGTATGGATAAAAACAAAAGAGAACTTCAATTATATAAATCAAAGATTCAACCCTTGGCAAAATCTGCCCTGGATGTCTCAACAAGGGCATATGAAGCTGATTCAATCCCTTTTGCCGAGGCAATTGATTCATACACTTACTGGTTAAAGGTAAAACTGACCATAGCAAAAAAACAGACAGCTTTAGGAATTTCAATGGCAAAGCTTGAAAAGACAATCGGGATCAGTTTTTGACAACAAAATTTTAAGGAACTTAACCATGGAAGAAAAAAATAGTAAAAAACTTATTTTAATAACGGTGTTGATCACTGCCATTGTTACAGCTTCAATATTTTTTGCAGTCATCAAATTTACCAATATTAATCTTAGTCAGAGCAGAAGTGACAATATAATGGACCAGGCAAAAACAGATGTTCAAAATTCAAACGACAAGAAAATTATTTACTGGCGGGCACCAATGGATCCCATGGAAATATATGACGAGCCCGGCAAGAGTAAAATGGGCATGGATCTTGTACCTGTTTATGAAGATGAAGTTGCAGACGATTCCCAAAGCCATAAACGGAAAATTGTTTATTGGAAAGCCCCCATGGACCCGGCTGAAATTTATGAGCAGCCGGGAAAAAGCAGGATGGGTATGGACCTTGTGCCGGTCTATGAGGACGAGCTTGTGGGAGGTGTTGATATAAAAATAGACCCTGTTGTGGAGCAGAATATGGGCCTGAAAACCCAAGAGGCCTTAAAAACACCTGTTGAACATACGATTAAAACCTATGGTCATATTACATTTGATGAGACAAGAACCGGTATTGTCAGCCAGAAATATTCCGGCTGGATTGAAAAACTTTATGCAGATTATACAGGATTTTTTGTAACAAAGGGGCAGCCCCTTTATGAAGTATACTC
>JBDLIV010000284.1:0-3331 GCA_039714675.1 Thermodesulfobacteriota bacterium | reverse complement strand
TTTTTCATAGTTCAATAATTTTTCAGCATTGAATTGTTCATAAAGGATGAATTCCATATCTTTTTGATCTGCAATAACCTGGGTCATTCTCTTTCTCCTCCCATAAATTTTTATATTGAATTATGAGACCTTTGAATAATGTTCAATTTTGTTTTAGTGCAATGAAGATGAAAATTATAACCGGAGGAATACATAAAGTATTTTGAGGATTATCATTTTCATATTCCGTGGCAATTGGACAAAAGGGGTTGTTATTCAAAGGTCTCATTATACCAGCATACCCCCGTCACAAATCAGGCTGGCTCCAGTGGTAAAGGAAGCTGCATCAGACACAAGATAGAGTACAGCTCCTGCCATCTCCTCAGGTTTTGCATATCTTCCCATGGGAATCTGAGATACAGCATAATTGCAGATTTCTTCTGAAGATATTATAGCTGATGCAAACTTTGTATCTGTGAGTCCCGGCAGCAGATTATTAATCCGAATACCTTTTGGTGCAAGTTCTCTTGCCAGAGTCTGGGTCATATTTACAAGGGCTGCCTTGGTTGCGGAATAAACCCCCTGGAACATTCCCGGTTTTACTGCATTCACCGATGATACATTAACAATGGCACCCTTATCCTTCATCAATGGCACAGCATGTTTGATCATGAAGAAAGGACCCTTGATATTGACATCCAGTGTCTTGTCCCAGATTCCTTCATCTGCAGTGATCATTTCCCCAAAATGGGGGTTGGTGGCAGCATTGTTCACAAGAATATCAAGGGATCCATATTTTTCCATAACTTTATCATACATGGCTTTGATCTGATCAGGATATCCTGTATGGCAGGCAATTGCTTCTGCCTTGCCACCCTCTTTTCTGATTCCAGCCGCCGCATCTTCCAGGGGATCAATTTTACGGCTCACCATAATGCATTGTGCTCCATATTGGGCAAGTTTTTGTGTGATTGCCAGACCTATTCCACGGCTTGCTCCTGTTATAACAGCGGTTCTTCCTTTTAAATTAAAATCTTTCATCACTGTTCCTTTTTAATTGGTTTTATAATTGTCCTTAAACTCTTTATATTGTTATTTTTAGATTTTTACAATTTTTAACTCTCTTTTAATGAACCCCTTTCATGAATTCAGGTTTTAAAAAAATTGGATCAGGGTAATTATAAAATCCCTTTCCAGTTTTGACTCCAAGATCGCCTTTTTCTACATATTTTTTAAGAAAAGCTGCATTAGCCATGGCTTGAGGATCCTTGTTAACCCCTGCCCAATAATCTGTAATTTTGTAAACAGTTTCAAGACCTACAGAATCCATGATTCCAAAGGGTCCAACTTGAGTTTTCATGATACCCATCCATGCCCTGTCAATATCCTCAACTGAAGCGACCTTATTTGAGGCAAGAGTTAAAGCCGATGACAGCAGCTCTGAAAGCATGGTGTTAAACACATAGCCATGTTGCTCTTTTTTTAATTCAATGGGAAATTGATCAATCTCTTTACAAAATTGAAGGGTAGTATCTAAAGTCTGTCTTGAAGTCCCTGGATGGGGCATGATATCCACAATATTGGTTAAAAAAAGATCATGGAAGTGAAGGGCAATAAAGCGATCCGGCCTGCCTGTCCCCTCTGCAATCATGGAGGGGACAAGTGTGGATGAATTTGTGGTAAAAATGGTGTCAGCAGGGCAGATCTCATTAAACCGGGCAAACACCTTTTGTTTAAGCTTTGGATCTTCAGGCACTGATTCATTAATCAGAAAGGCATCAGCACCTGCTGATTCAGGGTCAAATGAAAAATGTATACGTCCGGGAGCTGCCTTAGACTGCTCTGGGTCAACTCTTTTATGGGCTGCCAGTTTTTCAGCCAATTTGACTATTTGCTTTTCACCCTTTTCAAGAGCCTGCTCAAACGCATCATACACACTTACATCAAAACCATGCGCCGCGCACTGCAGGGCGATCTGAAGACCCATGGTTCCGGCTCCAAGAATGAGTATCTTTTTGTTTTTATTTTCAATTTTATTCATAACCTGCTTAGTCACTTTATAAATTTTTATTTTTAAAAACTACAAATCAGATGATTCAATAATTTTAAGTGCTGTTTTTTCAAGGGCGATTACAGCAAATATAAGCATTGCAAAACGCTTGTTGTCAGTGATTTTATGAAAATATCTGTAATAAATCTGCTGAGCTATGACTGCAAGGCGGAACAGGCCAAAGCAGTAATAGAAATCAAACTGCCGCGTACTCCTGCCTGTCAGGTTTTCATAATAATCCAGTATTTCCCGGCGTGTTAAAGCTCCGGGCATATTGGTTGGCATTGTGCGCATCATCTGAATTTCTTCTGGATCATTTTTTTCCACCCAGTAAGCCAGAGAATTGCCAAGATCCATCAAAGGGTCACCATAGGTTGCCATTTCCCAGTCAAGCACACCAGTAATTTTTTCAGGTTTGTCAGGATCCAGCACCACATTATCAAACTTGTAGTCATTGTGCACAATTGTTGGATGATCTGTATCCTGTGGCATTTTATCTTTGAGCCAGGCCATGATAATTTCGCAATCCGGAGCATCTTTGGTTTTTGCTTTGCAATATCGTTTGCTCCACCCTTCTACCTGGCGCTGGACATAGCCGGCTGGTTTTCCAATAAAATCAAGCCCTGCTTTTTTCACATCAATACCATGGATTTCTGCGAGAAGATTTGTAAGGTTCATGCAGAGTGTTTTTGCCTGCTGTTTAGTAAAATCAATTTCTTTTGGCATATCCTTTCGTAAAATAATGCCGGAGAGTCTGTCCATGATAAAAAAAGGAGAGCCGATAATTGATATATCTTCTGTATATGCAAGTGGTTCAGGGCAGTAAGGGAAAACAGGATAGAGAGCTTTAAGCACTCTATATTCCCTACCCATATCATGACCTGCTTTAACCTTAGCTCCAATAGGAGGTCGGCGCAGCACCATGTGCCTGCCACCCATGTCAATCATATATGTTAAATTGGAAAATCCGCTGGGAAATTGGGTTATGACTATCTCTCCTGCAATGTCCTGGATATTCTCTTTTAAAAATTTTTTTACTGCACCTGGATCAATTTCCTCGCCAGACCTGATTGCTCCTGCCTTATCTGTTACTCCCACAATATTGACCTCCACAATTTATAAAATTTGTTACCAACGCCGTAATCAGACAAATTATCGGTTTTCAATTGGCACTATCTAATCAGGCAAAATGATTCCACAAGTTTAATCAGATGATTTGCATATTGATCAACCGATATTTTTAAATTTTTATATTTCCAGCGTTTCAGATACCACTCCTGCTGCATCGCCTTAATCATACTG
>JBDLIV010000283.1:0-3359 GCA_039714675.1 Thermodesulfobacteriota bacterium | reverse complement strand
AGGGTAGTTGGTTATTTAAGACCTGTTGGGCAATGGAATAACGGAAAAAAGACAGAGTTTTGTATGCGTAAAACATACAATACATATGATGTAGCCTGAGAAATATGTATATTGGTGGATTCCAAAAAAATTCCCTGATTGATTTTCCCGGTACCATAGCATGTATCGTTTTTACCCAGGGTTGCAATTTTATCTGTCCCTATTGCCATAATCCTGATCTTGTTGTCAGCCCTTCAAAAAGGGCTGGCGATATTTATGATGAAAATGAGATTTTCAGGTTTCTTGAAAATCGAAAAGAGTTTTTAGATGGAGTTGTTATTACCGGTGGAGAACCTACACTTCAAAATGATCTGACACTCTTTTGTGAAAAAATCAAACAAATGGGCTATAAAGTCAAATTAGACAGTAATGGAACCCGGCCGGAGATACTTGCAGGGCTTTTGAACAATCAACTTATTGATTTTATCTCCATGGATATAAAAACCTCTCTTGAAAATTATAATCTTGTAATACCAGGAAAATTTGATACTGACAAAATAGTGAAAAGTATCCAGCTTTTAATGGAAAAAGCACCTGCCTATGAGTTTAGAACTACCTGCAGCAGACCCTTTGTCAATCAGGAAATAATGAAAGAGATAGGTGAAATAATTAAAGGTGCATCAAAATATATCCTTCAAAAATGTTCAAGAAATGTAAGAGTGCTTGCTCCAGATTTTTTAAAATCAGATGATGATTTTTTCTCTGATAAAGAGATGATTGAGCTTAAAAATATAATAGATGACTATGTTGTTTCATCTATTGTTCGATAAAATATGCATTATGTAACAGCCTGGCGGTATTAATTTTTGTTTTTAGATTCAGGGTTTGAGGTTTCAGGATAAATCATTTTGCCTGTCAATGATAAATCATAGCCTCCAAATTCTTTGGCTGCTTCATTAATAACTTTTCCTTTTAAAAGCGCCAGGAAAAGCTGAACTCCTTTATCAAAAAAGCGTTCTTTGGTAATGAGCAGATCAAATCGCTCCCAGCAGACGGGAATAAAATCAAGCCCAAGCATACTTGCAACAGGTCTTATCCCAGGCCCTGCATCTGCATTACCTTTCAATATCTGCAAACCAACATCCATATGTTTTGACAGGCAGTTTTCATAACCGTTTATGGTATTACCCTTTATTTGAACTTTTTTCAGCTCCTGATCAAAAAGCTGTCTTGTTCCCGTGCCAAGCCCTCTGTTCACAATTGTTATACCCTGTCTGCCAATATCTTTTACTGACTGAATGTTTTTAGGATTTCCCTTTTGTATTATAATGCCCTGCTCCCTTAAACTAAAATTGACCACTGCCGGCATCTGATTCATCTCATCTTTTAAAAAAGGGAAATTATACTCTTCATCATCTGAAACAAGATGGCTTGAAGCTATGTGACAGCGGTTCTTTTTTAAGGCTTTTAATCCACCCATGGAACCTGACATTCCAAACATGGCCATATGGTTTTCATGCTTAAGATTAAAAGTTGCAATAATTTTATCAAGCAACAGGTCATTGCTGCCGGCAATAAGAACAAGTCCGTGATAGGGAGGAAGCTTTGCAAGCTGGGGAAAATTTTGAGTACCAGCTTCTATCCATTGATAAACAAGCTCCCTAGGAAACAGCCATTTACCCGTAACCTTTGAAGCAGGCAACCCTTTTTCCGCAATTA
Source organism: Thermodesulfobacteriota bacterium (assembly GCA_039714675.1). GTDB lineage: Bacteria > Desulfobacterota > Desulfobacteria > Desulfobacterales > Desulfobacteraceae > Desulfobacula. Next base: position 1,661 of record JBDLIV010000283.1, on the reverse strand, counting down.
ATGAATACACCATTTTTTCATTAATATTTAAAAATTTTGCAACCTCTTTGGTTGAAAGCATCTCGCTCATGTCAGTTCTTCCCTTTTTCAAAAATAATATTTCACTGCTTTTTCAACTACTTATTCCATAGTTATAAAATCACACTCAATTTTTATAAGACACTATTTATCATATAAGGGAGGTTTTGCTTTGTAAAGATTATAAAGCTTAACAATGTTAAAAATTATCAAGAGCACTCTATTCCTGACAGTTAGAATAGTAAAACTCCAACAGATAGAAAAGGGGTACTTCTACCAGCTTGACTTTTTGGGTATTAAGACTATTTTTATAACCTATATTGATGGCCTTGTTTGGTAAGGCTACCACAAAATATGACATGATAATAAAAACTTAAGCAGATTTTTTCATATGGAAAAAGTATAAGGCAGTGAAATAATAAATATGAAACCTAAAATAATTACAATTGTAGGAAAATCCAACTCAGGGAAAACCACTCTTCTTGAGAAACTTATTACCCATTTGACACAAAAAGGGTATAAAATAGGCTCTGTTAAGCATGCCCATAGCGGATTTGAAATGGACAAGGAAGGCAAGGACAGCTGGCGCCATAAAAAAGCCGGGGCTGCAAGCACTCTTGTTATTTCTGAAGATAAAATTGCCATGATTAAGGATGATAAGACAAGCTATCTTGAAAAAATGCAATTTTATCTTGCTGACAGTGATATTATTCTTGCCGAAGGATTTAAAAGACAGAACCTTCCTAAAATTGAAATCTTCAGGAGACAAAGTGTGCATAAAGAGCCTCTCTGCAGAGATGATGAAAATTTGATTGCCTTTGTAACAAATTCAGATTACAAATTAGATGTACCAACATTTGGGATTGAAGATATTATTGAAATTGCAGCTTTTATTGAATTAAATTTTTTAAACCATGGGACACAATAAAATATATATGACAAGATCTTATAATGCATTCTTTAAACTTCTCATGCTGCATGTTTTTGTTACGGCTTTAATCTTTGGTTTCCATAATTCATATTGTCTTGCAGATCAAAGCGGGCCTGAAAGTTTTCATTGCTTGACCCGATTTGAACATGGGACAATAAACTGGACGACCGGTAATATTCAGGCAATTGGTAAAGCATCTGTTGAAGATAATACTAAAACATCCCATCAATCAGTTCCAGGGTCGGCAAGGGCAGATGCTAATCGTAATATCATAGATATTTTAAAACAGTTGATAATTAATAATTCCTTGAGTGTTGGGGAGTATGCATCAAAAAATGATGTTATTCTGGCAGGTATAGAAAATACTGCAAGAGATGCTGTGATAAAAAAACAATATTATACTTCTGCTCTTGCAGTTGAAATCATAATTGAAACCAATATGTTTGGAGGCTTTTTACAACTGGTTCTGCCGGAAAAAATAAAGCAGATACCTCAAATTAATTTTGAAAAAGCTGGAGAAAAAGAAAAGAGTAGAAAACCCGGGGAAAATCTTTACACTGGTTTAATTATTGATGCACGAAAACTTGCAGTGGAGCCTGTACTTAATCCTGTAATTATCAGTGAACAGGGGCATGACATATACTCTTCCACTTTTATCAGCAGAGAATTTGCCGTTCAAAATGGTGTATGCAAATATTTTTGCAGTATGGAA
>JBDLIV010000282.1:0-3379 GCA_039714675.1 Thermodesulfobacteriota bacterium | reverse complement strand
CCCCTTTCTGTTTTTTGGTATTTTTCTTATTTTAAGAACAATGGTATTTCAAACTCTATCAACTCCTTATACTATTGTAATTTTAGTAACAGGAAGCCTGCTGGCATTTTATCTGCCGGAGATATGGCTTAAGCAGATCAGCGACAAAAGAAAGGAGAGGATCTTAAAAGGTCTTCCTGATGCCCTTGATCTGCTTGTTATTTGTGTGGAAGCTGGAATGGGTCTGGACAGTGCATTAAAAAGAGTTGGGGATGAATTACAGCTAAGTTTTCCTGATCTCAGCAGTGAATTACATTACCTGAACCTTGAAATGAGAGCCGGAAAACAAAGAAGAGAAGCCCTTACAAATTTTGCCGTAAGAACAAATCTAAAGGAGACACAAAGCCTGGTGACACTGCTCATTCAGACAGATAAATTTGGAACCAGTGTGGCTGTAGCTTTAAAAGTTTTTTCCGACTCTTTTAGGACTCAAAGGTTCCAGAGAGCTGAAGAAAAAGCTGCCAAGCTTCCTGTTACTATTTTAATACCTTTGATAGCGTTTATTTTCCCTGCCCTGTTTGTTGTGATTCTGGGTCCGGCAGCCATTAATATTTATCACAACTTATTACAATGATTTTAAAAAAAATAAAAACATATAATTTTTTTTTAATTTTCGGTTTTATCTGTTTTGCTGTGACAGGCTGCAGTTCAAAAACTGTTGTTCTTGAACCACAGGTAAAGTATGGGAATCCTTCCCAGGATCACATAAAGGATATACCACAAATTCGTTATAAAGAAGAATCTGACTCAGCACAATCAGAGTCAAACCAGGGTGACAAACTCCCTGAATTAAATGCTGATGAATATGAAAAACTTGGGGATGCCATGCTTTCCAATGGTAAGTATTTTATAGCATTTATGCAGTATGAGAATTCTTTAAAGGAAAACAAAGGAAACCTGCGTGTTGAGTACAAAAAGGGCGTTGCCCTGCTTGGTGCCAATAAACTTAAAGAGGCTCAAAAGCAGTTTCAACAGGTTTTACAGAAAAAACCTGATTTTGCACCAGCCCATGAAGGTATGGGACGGGTTAATTTCAAGAGCAGACAATATCATATTGCAAAAGCTGATTTTAAAAAAGCTGTTGGTCTGGATCCTGTTCTGTGGCGGTCATATAATTATCTTGGCAATTTATATGATTTAGATAAAGAATATGACCTGGCTGTCAGAAATTATAAAACTGCCATTACAATCAGGCCGGATAAAGGGTTTCTGTATAATAATCTTGGTGTTTCATTATATATGGCAGACAAATATCAAGATGCTGTTGAGTCATTTTATAAGGCCCTTAAACTGGGATATGCCAGCAGGAAAATATATAATAATCTTGGACGGACATTTGTAGATATGGAGCTTTACGATAAAGCTTTGGAAGCATTTAAAAAGGGAGGTTCCGAAGCTGTTGCCTATAATAATGTGGGTGTAGGATTGTTAAACAGCGGCAAAACAGATAAAGCAGCACAATATTTTAGAAAAGCCATTGAACTGAGCCCTCAGTTTTATGTGCAGGCAAATGAAAATCTTAAAAAATGCAGATTAAAACAGAAATAATTCATCATAAAGGAGAAAAAGATGGTTAAAAAACAGATATTAAAATTATTATTGGGGAGTTTATCCGTTTGTTTATCTATTCTTATTTTTTCAGGCTGTGCAACCATGCAAAGCTGGTTCTCTTTTTTATCAGATTCTGATGATTTGAAAACAGCAGAGCAGATAGATAAAAAGGATTTTAAACAATTCATGGCCAGTGTGAAACCTGTTAAAGGAAATGCAGACAATCAGTACAAACTTGCAAGACACTTTCAGAAACAGAACCGTCATGAAATTGCAGTGGAAGAGTTGCTCAAAGTCTTGAAAATTGATCCTGAATATTTTAATGCTTACAATGCCCTTGGAGTCTCTTATGATCATCTGAAGCAGCATGATCTTGCAATAGATGCCTATAGAGCAGCTCTTAAAATCAATCAGGAACTCGATTATGTCTATAATAACATAGGATATTCAAATTTATTAAAAGGAAATACAGAGGCAGCAGCAAAAGCTTTTGAAAAAGCAATTGCAATTAACGGGCATAATAAAATTTATCAAAACAACCTTGCTCTGGCCAATGTCAAATCAGGAGAAAATAATGTTCAGACTGCTTCTGTGACATCTGATTCATACAAGTTGGATGAACAGAAAATACATCCTGTTATCATCAATACTCAGCTTACCAGTGAAGAGTTGAGTGGTATTATTGATAAGGCAGTTGGTATGGAAATTGATATGGAAATTGAGTCTGCTCCTGAAAAATTACAGGCACAGGCAGCACAATCCTCCACAGATGCAGAGAATTACTATGCTGTACAGCTTGGTGTCTCCTATGATCTGAACAAAGCAGTCCAGATGCTGAATAATGCCAGGAAAAATGGCAATGATTGTCCCTATATAATAAAAGTAGCAATAAACAAACCTTATTACCGAGTACGGTTTGGAAAATTTAAAACCAGATCAGAAGCTGTTATTGCAGCTGCTGAAAATCCAGACAAACAAGGAAGACCGGCATTAATTTATAATGAGAATTATCCCATGGAAGTCTTCCATGCCGAAATTGAAAAAGAGTGTAAGGGTTTTAATATACAGCAGACAGTTTTAAATCAAAAATTGAATATTGAAGTGCTCAATGGCAATGGAATTTACCATATGGCTGCCAGGGTAAGTAAATATTTTGAACAGAAAGGATTCAAAGTTGTTAAATCTGCAGATGCAGGTCATTTTAATTATCTTGCAACAAAGATTTATTATGCTCCCGGGTATTACCAGGATGCAGAGAAACTTGGGAGGGAAATTCCCGGATTTGCAACTACTGGGGAGTTTATTGAATCAACTGAACTGACTACAAACATCAGGGTATTGATTGGAAAAGATATTATATCCTTTAATGATGATTTAAAGAAAAGCCTGAAAATTTAAAAATTAATAAGTTTAATAAAAGCTCAATAAATTAGTTTTATTGAGCATAACATAATTATTGGAGAGAATAGTAAAATGCCTGATATCAGTCCAGAGGTTATGAAGACTATTGAATGGGGTATTGTTCCTTTGATCCTTGTAGGTATTCTAGCACATTTTTTGATTAATATTCCTGATAAGAATGCCCCGGATGCAATTAAACGTTCGTCTTTTTCCGGTAAATTTGCTGGATTTATAATTTTTGCTCTCTTTGTATTAAGTCAAAGGAACAGGGAATTGTTATTCTCTTTTGACATGCCGGTATATGAGTTTGATTTTTTATTAATAGGCGGTTCCATTGTAGGAGGTTGCATCTTTGCCTGGATTTTCAAGTTAATAAAAACAAAAAAGA
>JBDLIV010000281.1:0-3379 GCA_039714675.1 Thermodesulfobacteriota bacterium | reverse complement strand
GGGGCTTTTTTGAATGTTTGGAGCAGTACCTAAGTCTGGATCAAATTCAGGTCCATACAAATCCACAAGACCATGAACTTTAAAAATCGATTCCTTCAGTTTTAAGATGAGATTTTCAATATTCACCCTGCCTGTTCTATCAAGATCAGCCTTGAGTTCAAGATCACCAATATTTATATCATTTACTGCAAGGCCATAAACCTTTGCATCCACCTCTATTTCAGGAGCTAACAAAGCTCCATCCATCTTAGCAAGAAGTTCAACCTCTCCCCTGGCCGGCATGCCTGTAAGTTTTTCAAAAAGAAGAGGATCATCTGTTTCAAGATTAAATTGTCCTGAGATACCAATGGCAGACATGTCAAAACCGGGCATATGAAAATCTGCGTTCCCTGTTAAAACCACTCCACTGGTATCAACCTTAAATTCCTTTATCTTTGCAGCAGCACCATCTATAACAGCACTGGTTTCGATATGAATATCCAGAGGTGACATCATCTGTTTTGATATGAGCTGTTCTGCCCTGATATCAGCTGTAATATCTGCCTTGACACTCCTGGGATCAATCCCCTCTCCCTGGCAACTTATAAAGGAAAAAATTCTTCCTTTAAGATTGTTTTCCAGGAAAGGCACACGGGATAAATCATTGTGATCCTGGCGGATATTCAGTTTATAGGAAATCTGTTCCAAATTTTTTTCTGCATCTAAAAACCCGTGGGGGAAGGCTTTTGTAAAATCAATTTTTCCATCCAGGAACAACTGGCCAAGACCACTCTTGAGATTGGACGGCAGTATGGCAAGAACCCTGTCTTGAAGAGAACATTCAAGTAAAATATTATCAATGGACTGGCTTTGGATTTTACCTGGACCATATGTAACCTTTAACTCTGCATCAGGATTTCCCACACTTCCATCTGCTGACAATTCAATATTAAAACCATTTACATTGGTTTTAATTAAGAGATCTGAAATATACCTTTTTGAAACTCCGGTTTGTGCCTGGAAAGTTGACATGGTGATGGATTTTTTTTTATGTTTAATCAATCCATGACTGATCCTGGATCTAATCTTTGCTGACTGCTTAAAAAAATCAAATTCAGTGATAACACTGTCCACTCCTGACAAGGCAATTTCAAGATCCTGATCCCTCTTTTTAAAATCAATGACAGCATTATTGATAACAAAGTTGTCTATAGTGATATTTAGAGGGAATAGATATGAATCCCTCTCTTTTTCTGACTTTTTTTCAGACTCATGGTCTGGAAGAATAAAAGCAGACACAAGATCTATATCCCCTTTTTCAGACATATCAAGATCAAACCCGGGTGAGTTGATTTCAATCAGAGAAATGTTCAACTCTTTTTTTAAAAGCTTGTGCCATGACAGATCAATTGTTAGTCTGTCTATACTGCCCAATTTTTTTTTATTGCTGCTCTCTATCTTAATGCCATGTGCATGAATCTGTCCCGGGAAAATATCCAGATCCAGATTCTCCATATATACCTGGCCTGGAATGTTTTTATTGACAGTGCTTAGAAGAATTTTTTGGAATGTATTGGTTTGCAGGAATAGGATGATACTGAAAATTAATATCAAAACCACCCCTGCCATACACCCCATGACAAGACTGATTTTTTTCCCGTAACGCAACATAATTGTTCATTTTAATACAGGGTGGGGCCTAAAGCAATGTAATATTCTAAATATATCTATATGCTGCATGTGGCATCAAGACAATTTTTCTAAAAAGCGAAATTTACAAAAAAAATAATATTGCCCCCTTGCAATGCAACGGATAAATTATTTTTTTAAATTTCAATGATACCATTTGAATTGTTCAACATCGGAAAAATCGAGTATGATGCAAGTCATAACTTTTTATTACGATCATTCATGCATTGGCCTTCTGTTTAAGGATATCGTAATAGATAAGAATATTCTCAATATATTTAACAGGTTCTCTTCCTCTGGCATATCCATGTTTTGTCTTTTTATAGTATTTACGTTTGGAAAGAAGAGGCAGGGTCTGTTTCAAGGATGTCCATTTGTTCTTATCAAGGCCCTTTGCTTCTGCAATTTTCTGCGCATCCCTGATATGGCCGTAGCCAACATTATAGCTTGCCAGGGCAAAAAGCAGTCTCTGGTGATTATTATCCATTTCTTTGAATTTTTTATACTGAACATCCAAATATTTAATACCGGCTTCAAGGCTCTGTTCAGGCTGCAGTCTGTTTTCTATTCCCATCTGTTTTGCAGTAATTTTTGTCACCTGCATCAAGCCACGAACTCCTGTACTGCTTTTTGCCCTGGCATTAAAATGTGATTCCTGATAAACAACTGCTGCTATCATCCGCCAGTCAAATCCATATTTTTTAGACTCTCTGATAATCATTTCTCTATATTTTGGAAGTCTTGTAGTGATGCGCTCGTGAAATTTTTTAAGATCAAAATAGTCAAATATTTCAATACGTCCATAATATTTTTCATAAATTTTCCCTAAGATACCAGTCTCTTCAGCTTTTTCAAAGAATAAATTGATCTGTTCACACAGCTCCTGGTCCTCTTTTTTTACTGCCCATCCAAGAGATTCTTCTTCCTGTATGGACATTCCTATCTTAATGTCAGGATAATACCTGCGGTTTAACAGGGCAATATTGGAATCTGCAATGGTAAATTGGATCTCTTTTTCTGAAACCATACGGATAATTTCGTCAGTTGATATGTTAGGCAAAAGTTGTATATCAATATCAATTCCGCTTTCTTTAAGTTCCTCAAGCCTTTCCTGGTATGATGTCCCTACTCTTACATGGATGGTTTTTCCGGCCAGCTGATTAAAGCTTTTTATACCAAACTTTAAATTATGATGAATAAATTTTTGTTGAATAGTCATATATGGCTGTGAAAATAATATAAATTTCTCTCTTCCTTCTGTAATTGTGAGACCTGATGCAATGAAATCACCTTTTCCTTCATTCAAAGAGTCAAACATTGAATCCCAGCCAGGAGTGACAATTTCAAGTTCAACATCAAGATAATTGGCAAACTCCTTTGCAAGTTCATACTCAAACCCCATTGGAGCATCCCGGTAGATATAATATGATACAGCATTATTATCTGTTATCATCGTGATTTTACCCTGCTCTTTAATTCTATCCATATTTTTAGAACTCTTCAGAAGATTTCCATCATAAAAAAATAAAATTATTACCCCAGAAAGAGATAGTAGAAGAATAGTTGTGAATAGAATCGACTGCTTTGAGATTTTCCTGTTAATCATAATTAATAACTCCAATACTATCATTAGCCTTAAAAAACTCTCTATCACTTTTTTGTGATAAAATAAACTTAAACATAGGCCTTGCGATATTATAATAAATATATG
>JBDLIV010000280.1:0-3387 GCA_039714675.1 Thermodesulfobacteriota bacterium | reverse complement strand
CGTTCAGCCTGCTGCATTCTTTGCATCATCTGTTTTTCCATGGTGATTTCACGTGCGTACAGCACTATCCTTAAATCAGCCTCTTCTCTTTTTGGCAAAGGATATAGATAAACTCTGAATGCTCTGTTATCACTTATCTCTATCTCCTGACTAATTGGGACCTCTTTTTTTGACATCTGATAGAGGATAGAGCTTTCTATGCTTTCTGAGGTGGTTAAATCAAGGAATTTTTTCAGCTCTTTTTCTCTGGCTTTTTTCTCTCTATTTAAAAGAATGTTCTGACTGCCTCTGTTTGCCATGAGAATATGACAATCCATGTCTATTAATAAAAGCGGATCAGAAATACCCTCAAAAACAGATTGAAGCATATCATTTTGAAATCTGACATTGGAAAATGCCTGGATATTTTCAATCAGAATTGCCATCTGCTGTCCCAGCCCCAATAAAACAGAAGGATTAAGCTCATCTGAATCTGGTATTGTTGTCCACGATATACTTAAAATTCCCCAATGGCTTTCCTGGGATTTAACAGGTAAATAGAGAGAGTTGTCCTTTGACAATATTTCATCTTTCCAGAGAATCTCTTTTATATCATCATCTAATCCGGCATTTTTTACATCCCCGTTCCATGCATAAGATTGTTCAGAAGCAATAGTACAATGATATATAACCTGCTTTGCATCAAATCTTCTCCCTATACTCTCAAGTGCTCCTGCTATCACCTGTTTAGCAGTAAGAGAACTGCCGAATCGGGACAGTATATCCACAAAAAGTTTTACATCACCCCGATGTTTTTTTGCCTTGTCATTAATCTCTTTTGTTCTGTCTGCAACTTTTTTTTGAAGATTTTGTGCATAACCTTCAAGCTCATTTCTTGCATCAGAAAGGCATACAGCAAGTTCACCCACACCTTCAATCAGTCCTTCAATTTCATCTTTTTCTTTTAATCCATCAATGATCTGCAGCTCCTGCTCCCCTGAAAACTGTGTTTTAAAAATAGTTGTCAGGTTTTGAAGATTTTTCATGACAAGACGATCAAAAAAAAGAGAGATGAGACCGGCAAAGAGTAGAATACCAACCAGATAGAAGCTGAGATATTGGGAAGTCACTTTCTTTGCAGGGCCTTTAATCAATTCAACGGGAAACCCTGCAACCACAACACCACCTACTTCACCTGGTGTATAATGAAACCCGTTTTTATCTCCATATATTTCCAATAATTCAACAGGTGCATCTTCCGGCACTCCATGACAATGCATGCAGGAATCCTTAAAAACCACCGGGCGTGCAACAATGTGATATTCAACATTTTTCACCATTGCATCATCCTCCCATATGGTCAAATCTCTATTTCTATCAAATCTTGCAATCAGACCTGCTTCAAATTCATCTGGAGTTGATTCAGGGTTTCGAGGTTTTTTTGAAACCCTTCGATAGTGATAGGGCTGATCATCTTTTATATTGAGACGGGCCATCACTTCCCTTGAAATGTATGATGAGGACATTGCCTTTAAAATGAACCGATCTTCAGGAAGAGAATCAAACATTTCAGGACGTAAAACAGTTTTGACGTAATCCTGTACTGCATTGGATTGAGCTAACAGCATTCGAGACCGCTGGCTTATCTGTGATTCCATTATTGAATTAAAATGAAAGTATAAAATAATGCTGATGCAGCCCCCCAGAGCCAATGCAAAAAGTACCAGCCCTGTTATAAATTTCATTCTAAGGCTTAAACTTGTTAAAAACATTGATTGTTCTCCACCTGTTGATTTATATCAAAGTAGTTAATTCAATGATAAATTGCAAGGATTGTATTTTAAAGAATCCCTGATGACAATCCATGATAACAGGGCTGTATTAAAATTATTTTTCAGCTTTATTCAAATCTTCCAACAGATCCTCAACCCATTGATATCGTTTATTTATATCATAAGACATAGCCTTGAGAATGACTTGTTCCAGAGAGACAGAGAGGTCGGCACGATAATTTTTCGGACTTACAATCTGCTCTTTATACTTCAACCATTTTTGTGGTGATTTCCTCTCTTCACTGAAAGGCAGATGACCTGTTGTTCCCAGATATAACAGCACTCCAAGGGCATAGATGTCACTGCGTGGATCTCCCCGCCTGCCTGAAATCAATTCAGGAGCCAGATAGAGCAAATTTCCCTGGGGACCAAGTCCTGCTGCCACAATGGGATCAGGCTGAAGATCAATTGATGCAAGTCCCATATCAATAAGGCGTACTTGCTGTTTTTCGTCCAGCATAAGGATGTGCGGCCGCAGATCGTGGTGGACAATACCAGTGGCATGGAGGGATGCCAAAAGGTCACACAGCTGAGAAAAAATGGGAAGCAGCAGCTGGTCGTCCAAATAACCTTTGTTGAAAAGATAAGAAAGATTTCTGCCTTGAACATCGTCCATTATCAGTACATCTCCTATTCGATCCATGACCTTTGGCAGGCAGGGGTGTGACACACTCTTAAAAAGGTGTAATTCTGTCTCAAAACACGATTTATATAACGGGTTTTGCATCACCTCGTCAAAACCGACCTTGAGAACTACTTTATCCTTGGTTTCTGCTGCATATCCGCTGTACAGCCAGGACATTGCGCCGGCAGTCATGGGTTGGGTAACAACATAATCACCGATAAAGTTGGGCTGGAGAGCTGCTCCCTGGCGGGCTGAATGGACATAGCTTCTAAGAGAACCAAGGGAGGCCTGCAGTACATCAATTTCGTCTCCAGGACCAAGCACATTGCTCTCTTTTTTCTTTTCACCCACAAGTGACAGCATCACGCCAAGACGTTCTATAACCAGTCTCTGGAAAAGCAGGTTTAAAAGCCACAGCAGGAAAACGCTTGTGCTCAGGGTGATACCGAAGATGACAAGACTGCCCTGCCATGCTTCACGCAAAGATGCTGAAACAGGGACTGCCACTGAATTGATACCTGCCAGATCTCCAGCCTTAAATCGGAATCCGCCGAATTTACCGTATCGATCGATCAAAGTCTGCGGCGCTTCTTCCACTTTACCATGGCAGCGGATACAGGCCTTGGAAAAGTAGTCTGGAACCATGGAAATAAAAAAAGCCTCTCCATTTTTCTTCATCACACCCTGCCAGAAAGATCTATTGGAATCATCTTCAAACCAGTCAAACATCTTTTCTTCAAAGGGATCAGCCAGGTTACGCGGATTATGAGGGTTCAGTGAAACACGGCGGTAAATATAGTTGGGCATGGCCCCGGCAAAGTGTTCCATGATTGTGGTACTGATATAGGTGGTGGACATTGCCTCAATAATAAAGGTATCCTGACCGTGAAGCTCGTACATCTTAGGCCTGAGTTCCTCTTTGACATAGGAACGGATGGACTCTACCTCACG
>JBDLIV010000279.1:0-3399 GCA_039714675.1 Thermodesulfobacteriota bacterium | reverse complement strand
CAATCTCTCCCTTGGACTTACCTGGGGATTATGGGAGCCATTAACCATTTTCAGCTGTATTCTTGCTGCCAGAATCTGGTGTGCTGTCTGCCCTGTGGGTGCTGTGTGTTCCCACATCAGTCATAATTACGGGCTGAAACGTAATATACCCCAGTTTATCCGCAGCTATGGAGGATATTTTGCTGTTGCAGGTCTTTTCCTTATTTTTTTTTCTGAGACATTTTTTGCCATGCCTTTTTCACCAAGGGCTACAGCAATTATGATTCTCTCAATTGTTTTTCCTGCTGTAATATTTGCTTTGATTTATAAAAGAAGAATCTGGTGCCGCTTTTTATGTCCTCTTGGTAAGTTGCTTGGTTTTTTTTCAAGATGTTCAATCGTTGAATTGCGCGCCAATTGCAATATCTGTAACAATGACTGCGAAGATTTAAGTTGTTATGTTGATAATGACAGCAACACAGGGTGCCCGGTCTTTGAAGCGCCCTTTGTACTATCTAATAACCACGAGTGTATTCTTTGCGGGAACTGTATAAAGAACTGTTCCCATGAATCACCAGTGCTCAATTTACGAGCACCTGGACAGGAGCTGTGGACTTTTCAAAAATCCGATTCAATAATGACGCCACTGGCATCACTTATAATGGGGTCACAATTTTTCAGGGGATTGGAAAAAACCGGTTATCTCCACTCCTATGTTGAAAAATTTGATCATCAATTTCACTTTTCTTTATGGAGTTTTTATTTAATATCCATAATTATCACAAGTTTTTTATCTTTTTTATTGATAAAAACAGCAGGCAATATGGCTTTTAAGTCAATTAAAAGAATAACCTCCCAGGAAAAATTAAACCTTATGAGTTATGCCTTTGTTCCGATCATTGCAGGTTTTGAGATTGGTTTCCATTTTGAACGCTTAATAAACTGGGGCGGCAGATTAATACCAGAATTGGGCAATATCTTTGGTTTTAATTGGGATTTTCTCATGGTGAGTATGGGGCCTGGATTAGTAAAAATTCACCAGACCGGTTTTATACTTATTACTTTTCTGTTTTCCCAAACCATACTGGTGCAGATGCTTCGCAATCGTTATGATGTAAAGATCAAGTCTCTGACTTTACATCAGAAATGGCCGATACTATTGCTTGCAATATTATATATCTTGATATTCTGGGCTGGGCTGCCAATTTAAATTTTCCTATGCAATTATCAACTCCGTAGAACTTTACCATATTCATATTATCGCAGTAGCATAAACCAAACAAAAACTTGGATAAATATAATAAATCAGATAACCTTGAAAAGCTCCTGTTTTTTCATGGGATTGAATCCTTCTGAATCTATTGGAACTTGGATCCCCTGGGTTCTTAATATAGAGCCTCTAATGGATATGCAGGCACCAAACAGAAGATTTAATGCTATTTCAGCGGTTTTACGATTTTCATGGCTTTCAAGGAAGCTGCCTTTTACCCACTGGTTAAAAGCTCCTATGGCAGGGCCGCACCAGATCTGGTAATCCATTTTTCGTTTGGCATCACCCTGGATAGCCCATTTTGATGAAAGCCCAAGATATGATCTGAAAACAAGGGCCATTTTATGTTTTGGATCTTTCCGGGCTTGTTCAATCTCTTTAATATTTCCGGTTTTATGGAAAAAATCTTTGGTTGAAATCCAGGCTTCTGTGAAACTTGTCTGCAGGAATTTTTCTTCAATCTCCTGCTTTGATTTTTCATCAATTTCATCAAAACTATTGCAGGAGTTATAAAATTTATAAAGTTTTTCAGCTCTTACAGGAAACATGGTTCCTCTTTTTAATACCTGGACACGTGCTCCTATTTCAAACATATCAGCAGCAGGAGCCATTGCTACATCAGCCTGTTGAGCCTGACACAGCATCTTTTTAACATCTTCGCAGATACCTGCTTCAACACATGATTGATTAATGGAACCTGTTAATATGTAAGAAGCGCCCATTAAAAATGCAGCAGCAGCTGATTGGGGAGTTGAAATGCCGCCTCCAAGTCCTACACATAATGGTTCCTGAAAATCAAATTTTTTCATGAATTCATTTTTTAAGGCTATCATGGTGGGTAATAGAGTAAGGGCAGGGCGATTGTCAGTATGTCCCCCTGAATCTGCTTCTGCTGTCAGATCCTGAGCCATGGGAATATATTGAGAGAGGTCTGCCTCCTCTTTTGTTATCAAATCTTTTTCAAGAAGAATATTTACAAGTTTCATTGGGGGTGGAGAAAAAAACTGACTGGCAATTTCAACTCTTGACACCTTGGCTATAATATTATTGGGTGTTACAATTCTTCCCTGATCATCTTTATATATACCTTTAATTCTATAATAGACAAGGGCAGGGGTCATGCTCATGAAAGCTGCGGCACTGATGAGTTTGATATTGTGTTTTAGATAAAGTTCAACCGTTGCCATCTCATGTGCCTGGTCTCCAAGGGAGTGGATCAGGTTAAAGCCAAAAGGCTTGTCAGGTAAACTTGTTTTCAGATCAATTATATTTTCTTCAATTTTTTCAAGGGAAAGCCCTCCGGCTCCAAGAAAACCAATCATACCATTTTCTGCCATGGTTTTTACAATTGCAGCTGATGTAATGCCGTTAGCCATTGCTCCTGCAATATAGGCATATTTTAATGCATGCCTTTTCTTGAAGTTTTCATCACCAAGAGTTGCAGGTGTTACAGCAGGAACAAATGCACCAATTTGGGAAAAAGAATCCTGATTAAAATCATTCTCTTTTATCAGCCATTGGAGTTCATCCTTTTTTTTAATGGAAAAGAAAGGTTTGTCTACCTGCTTAAGGAGTTCTTTTAAAGTTTTGCTATTTTTCATAGTTGTATTTTAGATCTTTCAAATAAATTTTGCTAAAAAGGGTTTAATGATTTACAAGGAATCAAACATATCTAATACCATGAAATAAATTTAAGAAGCAACATGGAAATTTTAATTGAAGATATCTGCTTAATTTCTCGGATGATATTTTGCATGCATTTTCATTAAGTATTCCCTTGAAATATGGGTATATATCTGCGTGGTTGATATGTCTGAATGTCCAAGCATGGTTTGAACTGATCTTAAGTCTGCTCCGCCTTCGAGCAGATGTGTGGCAAAGGAGTGTCGCAGTGTATGCGGGGTGATGTTTTTGTTAAGATTGGCAAGATTGGCATATTTTTTAATAATTTTCCAGAAAGATTGTCTGGTCATAGGCTTTCCTGCCCTTGCAGTAAAAAGGTATGGAGATGAGATTTTCTTTAAAAGAGAAGAGCGTCCCTCTTTAATCCATTTTTGATTAATGTCTCTTGCCTTGGAACCAATCGGGATGACTCTCTCTTTAGAGCCTTTTCCCATTACACGTATATAATTTGCATCAAGATTAATGTC
>JBDLIV010000278.1:0-3436 GCA_039714675.1 Thermodesulfobacteriota bacterium | reverse complement strand
GGTACCCAAACAATGTGATACTGGCAATGCCATATTGTTTGTGATAATTTATAAAATCGACTCATTCGTTACTCCTTGATCATTAAGTTGTGGGGACAATTCGATCATAGAGTAACATGAGTCGTACAGTCGGCAAAGCCACTGCACTCTGACCTGGCCCACAGGGCCAGGGTTTCTACATCAGACTAAATTTTTCAAAGATACTGTTTGAATTGTTAAATATAGGAAGAATCAACCTTTATGCAAGTATTGTTGATGTCTGTACTGTTAAAATTAAAGGCTGTTGATTTTAATCACCTTTCACCACTTCAATAAGCAGTCAACATCTTTGTGTAAGATCTTCTTAGAAATCCGTTATGGCAGAAGACTCACTTTTAGAGAAGGTGACATACCAAGCAAGAAGCAAGAAGGTCGTGGAGGTATAATTATTTTGATAATAACTGAATAAGTCCCTTTAAAGCTCTTGTCTGAATTCTGTCTTTTCGATAAATAAAAACGGTTGGTATTTCACCTAATTTTTTCGAGATGGAATGAACTCGGACTGAATTTTCCCATCGAAGGTTTGATACAACAGAATAGGGAAACAAGGTAATGCCCATTCCAGCATTCACGAACCCCAGAATACCTTCCAAGGTACCTAACTCCATAACTTTTTTGGGTATGATCCCTGTCTCCCGGGCCCATGTTTCCAGAACACTTCGATATGAACACCCCCTTCTAAATACCATAAAGGTCGGACGATCAAGCTTTGATAAAGATTTAATTTTTTTCTCTGTAATCACAACAAGTTGTTCATCAAATGCATGGTGCTGTTCAATGTGAACATGATCTATTGGGCCGGCTACAAATGCGGCATCGAGCTTGTAATCCAATACCTTTTTCACAAGTTCTTCAGTACTACCCGTATCAATCCTTAGCTCCACCTCTGGATAGTTTTTATGGTATAGGGAAAAAAAGGGTGGCAACCTGACAGCAGCAGTGGATTCCATTGTGCCAATGGATAGAGGCCCTCTGATAAATTCATTATCACTCACGGCAAGGAGTGCATTATCGAGTAATTGAACGGCATCCGTGGCATAATCAATTAATATTTCCCCTTTTGCTGTAAGCTCAACTCCACGACTTTTTCTATAAAACAGTTTAACTCCAAGCTCTTCTTCCAATTGTCGGACCCTAGCGGTAACGTTTGACTGTACACAGTTCAATTTTAATGCAGCTTTGGAAATACTACCCTCCTCAGCAACTGTTTTAAAAATTTTTAGTCCCCATATATCCATGTCAGTTCCTATACGGTATCATTATTTATGATATTAAAATTCATTTTTAATTATTTGAAGTGGTAATACTATTTTGTTAAACTTTTTGTCAATATTTTAAATTTGAAAAGAGCAGGCTTTCATGAGTGAAGAAAAAAAATCAAATTTATTTTTAATAGCAGGCGGCTTTGCAGCACTTGTTGTAGCGATGGGTGTGGGCCGATTCGCGTATACACCGTTAATGCCTGAGATGCAAGCGCAGTTTAACTTTAGTGATGATGTTGCCGGCTTTATAGCATCTATAAATTACCTGGGATATCTGATTGGGGCATTTTTGTGCTTCAAAAAAATGACACGGAATGTAAAGATAAGATTATTCCGGGTTTCATTGATTATCAGCGTAATAACTACTTTATCAATGGGACTATTCTCCCTGATCAATTTTTGGATGATTCTCCGATTCCTGGGTGGTGTAGCAAGTGCAGGTATCTTTATTATAGGTTCCTCAATTGTTATGGAACGGGTTCAGCAAACAAAGTATTCACACCTGGGAATTTTAATCTACAGTGGTGTAGGCGCAGGGATTGCATTAAGTAGTATTATTTCTCCCTTACTGATTAGTCATTTTAATGTCCAGATCACCTGGATTGTTTTGTCTTTTATCTGCCTACCCTTGACAATTTTGTGCTGGTTCACATTGATCCCGGATTTCTTAACAGAAACGATTCATTCCAATACAACGAAGATAAAAGCATTTGAATACCCCAAATTGCTGCCATGGCTTGTATTGGCCTATTTTTGCGAGGGGTTTGGTTATATTGTCAGTGGGACTTTCATTGTATCTTTTCTTCAAAACCAATCCAATGTGTTTTCATCAGGTAATTTTGCCTGGACAATGGTCGGTTTAACAGCATCCGTATCAGTACCTTTCTTTCATCAAATGTCAAAGAGCATACATCCGGTCCATATTCTAATCATTGCCCATGTAATGCAGGGGATTGGGATTTTAATTCCGGTTTTTTCATCCCACTGGGTGGCCATTAATCTTGGTGCAATCCTGTTTGGTGGTACGTTTATGGGAATCACGGCCCTAAGCCTTTCCATCGGTAAAATACTCAAGCCTGGGCAAAGTCAGATTGTGATCGGACTGCTGACTGCAGTATATGGAGTTGGTCAAATACTCGGCCCGCTGATTTCAGGAATTTTATCTAAACATTCAGGCAGTTTCGCATCGGCTCTTGTTATGTCCGCCATAGTGGTTTTTATTGGTGGCATTTTTTTAACAATAGGTATTTTTATAGAAAACAGGAAATAAATCTTAAAATCAAAGGAGGCTATGATGCCGTACGTTAATATCAAAATCACAGATGAAAATATAACAAAAGAAAAGAAATTAAAACTCATTCAAGGGGTGACACAACTGCTGGTTGATGTGCTGGATAAAAATCCAGCAACTACAGTTGTTGTAATTGATGAGGTCAGTACGGATAACTGGGGAGTTAAGGGAAAATCTGTAACAGAACTAAGAAAACAAGGAAAATAATTCTAAAATCAGACAGGAGATAAGATTTATGGAAACAACAATGATGGCTATAACAGGAAATGAAGTGCAAGGAGATTTATTAACCCCATATCAAGCTTTAGTACAGTTCTATTTTGCTTTTAACAAAGGAGATATGAAGGCAATGAGCGCAAACTGGCTTCAAACTAAAGAGATAGCCATGGACAATCCTTTAGGAGGTATCAAGAGAGGTTGGGATGAGATCCGATCTGTTTATGAGCGCATTTTCAATGGTTCCGCCGAGGTTTATGTTGAATATTATGACTATACCATCCATGAATCTGCTGATTTCTTTTATGCAGTAGGTAGAGAGAGAGGATATTTCAAACTTGGAACCGAGGAAATAGAACTTGCAATACGGACAAGCCGAATATTTAGGCGTGTAGATAATGTATGGAAACAAACACACCATCACGGCTCAATTGAAGACCCAAAATTATTGGAACGTTATCAAATGGCTGTAATGGGAAAATCATAAATGGCTATGTTAATCCATCAGAATTTACAAGTGATATATTCGAGTTAAGATAATATGAGAAGGCTGGCCCCACCGACGAGCTGTGATATAATCACGCTCAACTATTAACGCAGTCACCTTGAAAGGGCTGCAAAAAAGGAG
>JBDLIV010000277.1:0-3443 GCA_039714675.1 Thermodesulfobacteriota bacterium | reverse complement strand
CATCACTCTGGCAAATCTGCATTAAAGAGATCAATAATAGTTTTGGAGATATTAGTATGCAGCTTTTTAATATTCTTCTCTTTCAATGTTCTATTTTCAGCTCTATAAACAACCCTGAATGATAGAGACTTTTTATTTTCAGAAAGAGTCTCTCCTTCAAAAACATCAAAGAGAAAAACTTGTTCAATTAAAGATTGTTTTTGTGCAATTTTCTCAAATTGATTCAAAATTGCCCCAATGGTTATGGATCTATCCACAATAATTGTAATATCCCTTGAAACAGAAGGAAATTTCGGCAAAGGCTTTGCTGTAACATTTCCATGATTCAAAGCCTGCAAAGCTTTAAAATTGAGATCAAAAACAAAGGCATCCTGCTTTAATCCATAATTTTTTAAAACTTTTTCATTGATTTGCCCAAGTGTACCAATCAGGGTATCACCTGATTTAACAAAGGCTGAATAGCCATTTTTATAGTATGGGCAGGATTCATCTTCAATTTGATCAAAACTTAAATTTCCAATTATAAGCCCCTGCAAGAGTCCTTCCACCACACCTTTTAAATCAAAAAAATCAAACTTTCTCTTTTTTGAATACCAGGATTGATCAGAACGATTACCTGTCATCAAAGCAGCAACAACTTCTCTCTCTTCGGGCAGAGATCCCTTTTGGGTGGCAAAGAAAATTTTACCAATCTCAAACAGTTTTAATGTATCTGCCTGAAGGGAATTATTTTTTTTCATTGTTTCAAGAAGTCCTGGAATCAGAGAGCTTCTTAAGACCGACATCTGATCAGAAATTGGATTTAAAATGGTTTCAACCTCTCTTCTTTTATCGCTATCAGAGAGGTTCAGGCGATCGCATGAATCTTCATTAATAAAATTATAATTGATTGCTTCAAAAAAAGAGAATCCAGTCATTGTTGATCGAATTTTTTCTCGAAGAGAGACTTTTTTATCCAAAAGTTTACCTTTTGCAGCAACCATGGGGTAACTTGTTGCAATATTATTGTAACCCCAAAGCCTTGCCACCTCTTCTGAAAGGTCTTCAGGCCTTGTAACATCAACTCTGAATGAAGGTATGCCAACTTTAAGCCATGCTTCATCCCTATTCTCCACTTTAAAATCAACCGATTCAAGGATATGTCTTATTTCATGGGCATCTAAATGTGTACCCAGCCTGATATTAAGAGCATCTGAATTCAAATCAATTTCAAGTTGAGGCTGTTTTTCAGGGTATTCATCAATAATACCCTTTGCAACATTTGCATTGCAAACTTGGGCAATCAAAGTCAGAGCTCTATTTAGTGCATTGACTGTACCGTCAGGGTCAACTCCACGTTCGAATCTATGTGATGCATCTGTTGCAATAGAGGTTTTCTTTGCAGTTTTTCTGATTGAAACAGGATTAAAATAAGCGCTTTCCACAAGCACTCTTGTTGTGGAATCTGAAATTTCTGAATTTTCACCCCCCATTACTCCGGCAAGAGCAACCGGTCCTTCGCCATCACAAATCATGAGCATATCAGATTCAAGTTTATGAGTTTTACTGTCAAGTGTGGTAAAATTCACATCACTGCCTGCCTTTCTGACAACAATTCTGCCCTTTGCAACATTATCAAAATCAAAGGCATGAAGGGGCTGACCAGTTTCCATCATAACAAAATTTGTTATGTCAACCACATTATTAATGGGTGTAAGCCCTATGGATTCAAGTTTATCCTGAAGCCAGAATGGTGATGCTTCAATTTTAACATCAAATAGAAGACCTGCAGAATATCTTGGGCAAAGATCAGGATCACTGATTTCAATTTTGGCATGATCATGTATGGAAATATCGCCTATTTTATCTTCTGGCACTCTATAATCCGGAAGTATTACTTTTTGCTTAGGTTCTGTAAAAGCACCAACTTCACGACCTACACCAATATAACTCAAACAATCGGGTCTATTGGGAGTCAAATCAACTTCAAAGACTATATCTGAAAGCTTTAAGGCTTCTTCAAGGGGAGTTCCCGGCATAAAATTTTTTTCAAGGTCCATAATTCCTGAAGCATCAGTATTAAGTCTTAATTCAGATGCACTACATAACATGCCTGCAGAGACTTCACCTCTAAGCTTGCCTTTTTTTATTTTGAAATCTCCCGGGAGAACCGCTCCAGGGAGGGCACAGGGTACGATCATACCTTTATAAACATTGGGTGCACCACAGACAATTTGAATCTGTTCTTCTCCACCTGCATCAACTTTACAGACAGATAATTTATCTGCATTGGGATGTTTATTAACTTCAGTTACCTTGGCTGCAACAATATTATCAAGATAATTATATCTCTCTTCCACTGCTTCCACTTCAAGACCTGCCATGGTCAATTTTTCTGCAATTACCAAAGGGTCGAGATCAACATTAACGTACTCTTTTAACCAGTTTAAGCTGACTTTCATATTAAAACTGCCTTAAAAAACGGATATCGTTTTCAAAAAATTTTCTTATATCATCAATGCCAAACTTAAGCATGGCAAGGCGTTCAATTCCCATACCAAAGGCAAAACCTGTATATTTGTCTGTATCATACCCTACATTTTCAAAAACAGCAGGATGAACCATTCCAGAACCCAGGACTTCCAGCCAACCTGTTTGCGAACAGATTCTACAGCCTTTGCCTTGACACATAACGCAGCGGATATCAACTTCAGCACTGGGTTCGGTAAAGGGGAAAAAACTCGGCCTGAATCTTAACGAAGTTTCCTTATTAAAAAATTGATGGATAAAAGTTGTTAAAATACCTTTTAAATCACCAAAAGAGATATTTTTATCCACCATTAAACCTTCAACCTGGTTAAACATTGGAGTATGGGTAACATCTGAATCACACCTGAAAACTTTTCCCGGTGAAATAATTCTTACCGGAGGTTTACTCTTTTCCATAACTCGTGGTTGTGACGGGGATGTATGAGTTCTTAAAACAATGTTTTCCGACACATAGAAAGTATCCTGCATATCCCTTGCGGGATGATATTTCGGGATATTCAAAGCCTCAAAATTGTAATAGTCTGTTTCAACTTCAGGACTCTCTGCAATATCAAACCCAAGCCTTAAAAAAATATCACAAATCTCGTTTGCCACCTGGGTTATGGGATGGAGCGAACCTTTTTGGGCCGGCCGTCCTGGAAGTGTCACATCTATACCTGCAAAATCATTATCATCAAGATTTTCAAGCTTTGAAAAGGCATTTTTAAATGCTTTTTCAAGCTTGCCTTTAAGAATATTTGCACTCTTCCCGGCACTGGGGCGCTGCTCTTCTGGAAGCGAAGATATGTTTCTCAAAAACTGAGTAAGCACACCTTTTCTGCCAATATATTTAATGGAAAGCTGTTCAAGCTGATCTGAATCAGCTGCATTGTCTATGCTCTCCAGAGCTTGTTTTTCAATATCAATAATATTAT
>JBDLIV010000276.1:0-3453 GCA_039714675.1 Thermodesulfobacteriota bacterium | reverse complement strand
CTTTTGCTCTGCTGATCAACTCTTTTTTTGTCATGGGTCGATCTTGATTCCAGGATGTAACACTAAAGCCTTCTTTTTCCAGTAAATCAACAGCTAAATCAGGAAAAATTCTTGATACCAGTATTTTTACATTTTGTTTTTTCATGGCAGTTGCATACCTCTTGTCTCAACTCACTAAAAGAGCGGGAGTCTTTTTCCCTTGATTGGTCATACCCTTATTTATATGAGTGTTTTTCCCATTTTTAAAACCTTCTTGAAAAGCATTAGATGAAGCCTGATGCCTGCCATATCGAATTGTTTTTAATTTTGGGTAAAGTCTGGATATTTCTATTTGGTTATCTCTCTGATTTTTCTTCATTAATGCTGTAACTGTTTTCACAGGAAGGGAAGAGTATTTATTGATTTTACTTCCTGCATCTTTAAACACTGTTTTGTGATTATGCTCAATTCCTGCAATGAAACCCATATCAAAAGAGAGTTTTTCTCCCCTTTTAGCACTCTTTTTCTCTTTAAAATCCTGCCAAAGAGTTTGACCCGTATCAAAAAGGAAGTAATAGACATATTCTGCAACCTTTAAGGCCTCTTTTCGTCCAACCAGGACAATGCTTTTATAAACTGCATCATCTTGAGCATGGTATGTATTTGATGTTAAACAATTCACATAATAATAATTTCTTAAAACAGATAAAATGGCTCTCTGGATACTTTCAATGCGCTTTTTTTTATGACAGATTGTAAGATATTTAATATCTGGATTTTCATCTCTGGTATTAATTTGTTGAAGATTATATTTGTTAAGCAGATAGTTTGCTTTTCTTGAAGCTGATTGTGCCTCTGCTTCATTGCTGGATTTTCCAAGAGCCATAAGTTTTTCGACTTTTTTTATCATTTTTTGAGCATCTGTTGGAAGATCTCCTTTAAATGCCTGCAATTTTTCATTATAATTTGCGCTGCCTGCAACAAAAGCTGGATGCACACCTAATATTTTACACGCTTTTTTAAAATATTTTCCATGCAGGTCAGCATTATCATAAAACTCAGAAACATACTGATGTGCCATTTCATGTTTTAGAACTTCTAATACAATATCCCACACCTCATTTTTTATAAGATAACCTGAAATGGAGAGCGTTTTATTTTTATCACTCCATAAACCAACTGTTTTTTTACCTGAAGATATGTTGATTATCGGGGTTGTAAGATTTACTCCATATCTCCATGCAATATCCCTGTGTTCTCTAACAAGTTGTGATGCCCATTTAAGTTCAATATTTTTCATTATGCTTTTACTTTATATCACCTGCTATGTCTTCTCACAGTTTGGTCAATCCTTTACTTCATAAAACACTTTATATGACCTAAAACTTCTGGCATTGTCCAGATAATCCTCAGACATGGTTTTTATTTTTTGTTCAATCTTTTCTCTGTTTTTATAAATTTTCTTAATCTTCCCTGGTGAACCTGTCACCAGTGAATAAGGCGGAATAATCGTTTTTTCCAATACAACAGTGCCGGCAGCAACAACTGATCCTCTTCCAATTACTGCCTTGTTCATAACAACTGACCCCATACCAATCAGGCATTTATCTTCAATAGTGCATCCATGGATAATACTTCTATGGCCTATGGTAACACTGTTCCCGATTTTCAGTGGGATATCTTTATCAGCATGGCACATACAAAGATCCTGAATATTTGTTTTCTCTCCTATAATAATCTGATCAAAATCACCACGCAAAACAGATTGAAACCAGATAGATGATTTTTCCCCGATATTTACATTCCCAATAATTTGAGCTGTTGGAGCTATGAATACTGATTTGTGAATTTGCGGGGTGTGGGTTTTAAATGAATAAATGGTCATTTCAAAACCTGCTTGATGATATCCTTAACCTTATCATAAATTCCTGGAGCTTTACTTGCTTTTCGTCCGGCAATATTCAAAACTTTAATGTTCCACTCAATTATCCAATCTTTAATAAGAGGTACCGGCTCTTTGATAACATCTAAATCAATATGAAGGTATGGTCTCTTATGTTGCTTTGCAAGTTTCCGGGTCAATGCAGAGCCGGTTGTTAATTTGCCATAACCAAAAATCACAGTTCCATCAGAATCAATAACATTTTGTTCTGTTCTTGCAGGGTAATTCCCACCGATGATTTCCTGCAATTTTGTATATTTTTGGGGAACAATACCATCTTCAGCCTTTCTGCCATCTGGCAGCCAGCCACCATAATCAACACCGGATTCAATGGCTGCATCAATACCTGCCCGATCAGCTCCGGTTTGTGCTCCAGAAATGATTTTTTGTATCATAGATTATATAGCCCACATAATAAGTTAATAAATTTTTGCCTGGGAAGAACACCCAAAAATAAAAAGATGAGATGTCAACAATCATTGAAGTTACGCTGGCATAATTAATCAACAGCTAATGCAAGACCTTGTGCCACCTCTTTTTTCTTCTCTTTAGAATACAACAGTTCAACAAGTTTCAATGCAAAATCGCAGGCTGTTCCAGCCCCTCTGCTGGTGATACAATTTGTATCTACAACAACCTTTGATTCAACAATATTACCACTGTCAATATAATCCACAAATCCTGGATGACAGGTCACCTTTCCAGGGGTGACAAGGCCATGATGATGCAGCACTACTGCAGGAGAAGCACAAATAGCAGCATAATATTTTTGCTGGTCTGCCTGTTTTTTCAAAAGTAGCTCAAGCTCCTTTGAATCCCGAAGATTTTGAGCCCCGGGAATACCACCTGGAAGAGCTATAAGATCAAATTCTTCATCCATACAATCTTTTATCAATTTATCTGCTCTAAATTCAATTCCCTTTGAAGCTTTGATAGAGATTTCATCCACAGATGCAACAACTACTTCTGTACCAGCCCGCCTGAGAACATCAATAATGGTAATAGCTTCCATCTCCTCTATGCCCTGGGCCACTGGAACAAGAACTTTTTTTTCCATAATTTATATCCCCCTTTTTTTTTGAGATGATAAAACAGAATTATTTAATCTAACAGGCACTTTTCTTGAAGTCAATGAATTATGCCATCGGCGAATTTACACTCCATCTCTCTTTTTCCTTGCATCAAGCGATAATTTATGTAAGAAATTGAGATCTGCTATATTGAAACAATAATAACGCCAAAAGCGACAATCAATTTTTAAGCGCGTACTTAATAAATATTGTTACATTTTAATAGAATTTTTAGATAAAAGGAGTGTACTTAATGAAAAAACTAATTGGTGGAGCAATAGCAGTTCTATTTGGAGTATATGGCCTTTCTGTTTTCTTCCCCTCTTTTTTAACTCTTCTGGCAGGTATTATACCTTTCATATTGATAATTGGCGGTGGACTGACAATTTATCTTAATTATGAAAGTAATACGCCAGACTTCGATGATACCTCAAACTGCCGGGATACAAACTTCAGCACAAA
>JBDLIV010000275.1:0-3464 GCA_039714675.1 Thermodesulfobacteriota bacterium | reverse complement strand
TGAATATTTGCGAGCCATAACATCCTGGAATGGGTTATGTTCTTTCTATGATAATAAGCTCCTGTTTTTTCATAACAGGATCCTCATTTTCCACCAGGATTTCTTTTACAACACCTGCATGTTCACTGCGAATTTCTGTAAATATTTTCATGGATTCAATCACGCATACAATATCAGAAGCATTAATCTTCTGTCCCACCTCAATTAGAGAGGGCTGTCCCGGAGCTGCAGCGCGATAAAAAGTTCCCATGACAGGTGATGTAACCTTATATATTTTCTCATCCATGATTATCTCCTTTAATTATAATTTAAATATAAATTTTTTATAAATATACTTGACATATATTTTAAATCTATGTCAAGTATATTTTAAATATGAATTTAAATTTTCTTTAATTATTCAATTTTATCAAATAGTAAATCACATTTCACTTGCTTAAAATTTTGATTAAGGAATAATAAAGAGATTCAACCAATTTTGTCAATTATTATTGACCCTTTTATGTACACGCAAAAAGTTACTGCTCCTCTTTCTACCATTAGACGGCCTCTCATACAGTAAAATTATTTTATTGTTGACATTTAAACACAATTTTATATAGATTATTGTATAGAAAACAAATTATTAGCCTCTTAAATCAAGAGGATTCCTGAAGCACTGTAGACACGCAATAACAAGCACCCCCGCTGATTGGATTTGATGTGTCGGAAAAACCATTTTAAAAAATAGTAGTTTTTTTCACCATTGGTTTAATGGTTAAGTGATCTATTAAAAGGATTTGTAATGTTTCCTTTTTTCAAGGCAGTAATCATAGGCTTGCTGACAGGTATTTTAGGGCTGATATTCAGCTTTACCCCAGTCGGGCTTGGTATTGAGGAAAACATTGGCCTGGATTTACTGTTTAAGATAAGGGGTGAAAGAGAAGCTCCATCTGATGTTATTATTGTGGCAATGGACAATCTTTCTGCCGAAAATCTCAATCTGCCATCCCAATCAAGTAAATGGCCACGTTCTATACATGCCCGCCTTACTGAATATTTAACCAGAGAAGGTGCCGCGGTTATTGCCTTTGACATCAACTTCAGCACGGCACTTACAACGGAAAATGATCATTTATTTGCCAAAGCCATCCAGAATGCACAAAATGTTGTCTTGTATGAATACCTTCAAAAGGAGACAATCATACTGACTGACGAAAAAGGAGTACATACGAAAAAATTGAATACAGAGAGACTCGTGCCACCGATTGATCTGCTTGCACGATCCGCTGTTGCCCTAGCACCTTTTCCACTACCCAAAGTACCCATCAAGGTAAGCCAGTATTGGACATTCAAGACCAGTGCTGGAGATACACCAACTTTGCCTGTTGTGGTTTTCCAAATCTTTGCATTGGATGTGTATCAAAAATTTATTCAGCTTTTAGCACAGGTCAATCCAGATCAAACCATGGAACTTCCCATGGATAAAAATGATATAATTACAAAAAGAAATGCAGAGAAACTCATTCGGACTATAAGAAATATCTTCATGGAGAACCCATCAATTGGAAAGCAGATATTAGAAGAATTGCAGTATGATGAAGCCTTATCTGTCAGCACTGCAAAAGGCCGGTTACTCACATCCCTGATAAAAATGTATCAAAGTTCTGACAGCCGCTTTCTCAATTTTTATGGCCCGCCAGGAACCATTCCCACATTTTCATATTACCAGGTGCTGCAACAGCAAAAACAACAATTCATCAACAAAAAACAAATTGATTTCAACGGCAAAGCTGTATTTGTTGGGTATTCGGAACGTCTGCTGCCAAGTCATAATGACGGTTTCCATACTTCTTTTTCCCAACCTAGCGGAGTGGATATCAGTGGCGTAGAAATGACTGCAACTGCTTTTGCAAATCTGTTAGAGAATATGCCGGTTCAACCCCTCTCGTTTCCTGTACATGGGGTAGTTATTTTTATCTGGGGGGTAGTGCTGGGCACTGTTTGCTATCTCTTTCCCACGGCTTTATCTGCGTTGAGTACTATCGGGTTAAGCATTATTTATCTTTTTTATGCCCAATATCAGTTTAAATCCCATGGCAACTGGTATCCGTTGATTACTCCTTTATTCGTTCAGTCAGCCCTTGCTTTTTTCAGTACTGTTTTGTGGAAGCACTCTAATACGATTAAAGAGCGTCAGAACATTAGAAATAGATTGGGTCACTACCTGCCAAATCATTTAGCTGATCATTTGGTGAAAAGCATTGCCAGGAAGGAAACAAGCAACCAAATAGTATATGGGGTTTGCCTGATTACAGATGCAGGACAATACACAAGATTATCTGAAAAAATGACTTCGGAAGAACTTCACAGCCTCATGCATGAATATTATAAAACAATTTTCAAACCTGTAAAACTAAATGGTGGAATTGTCATAAACATTGTGGGAGACTCCATGCTGGCAATATGGACAAAACCACATCCTGATGCTGCCCTTAGGAGCCAAGCCTGCCGCGCGGCACTGGATATAGCCAATTGTTCACACCGATTCAATCATTCTATTGAAAATAAGCAGCTTCCTACCCGTATTGGTTTGCATTACGGGCATATTTCACTGGGTAATATCGGTGCCCTCGACCATTATGAGTATCGACCTACAGGAGACCCTGTGAACACTGCATCAAGAATGGAGGGCCTGAATAAATACCTGAACACAGAAATACTGGTTTCAGGAAAGGTTATAGATCAATTAAATGGTTTCCTTACAAGGGATCTGGGACGATTCTTTTTAGCTGGAAAGTCAAAACCGGTTAAAGTCTATGAACTAATATCTTGCATAGAGAAATCCAATGATCAGCAAAAAAACCTTTGCAAAATTTTTTCCAGAGCACTGAACGCTTACAGGGAACAATCATGGGAAAAAGCAATGAATTTATTTTCTCAGGCCATTAGAATCAATAAACAGGACGGGCCTTCACTTTTTTATTTAAAACTTATTAAAAATTTAAAAAAATTCCCCCCCATGGAAATATGGGATGGCTGTGTTCGCATGGATAAAAAATAAGAAAGGAGAACAAAATGAAACCACTCCAAATGTGTCTGCGCATGTGGGCAATATTTTTGAGTTTGTCATGGGCATGCCTAATCTCCAATGTTTATGCTTCAGAAATTTGTAAGGATTGGGTGGCTGAAGTTGTATCTGTACAGGGTATGGTTGAAACCCGACAGCCAGATCAAAAGCTGTGGGAACCCATTGGATTAAACGATATATTATGTCCGGGAGACATGATTAGAACTCTGGAGCGCAGCCGGGCAGCAATCAAACTTTCCGATGATTCAATCCTCCGTATGGATCAAATGACCACCCTCACCATTAACGCCATTAAAAAAAAGGAGCTTTCCCTGATTAATCTCTTAAAAGGTGCTGTCCATTTTTTCAGCCGGGTGCACCGCAGGTTGAAAGTTGCAACCCCCTTTGTTAATGG
>JBDLIV010000274.1:0-3467 GCA_039714675.1 Thermodesulfobacteriota bacterium | reverse complement strand
ATAACAAGATTTTTATAGGCAGGCAAGCTGTAATAGGGCCGCATGATCTGAAAGGTTCTTGTTACACCCATATCAGCAATTTTATGGGGCTTCATCCCGGTTATTTCTTTTTTTTTGAAATATACCCTGCCGGAAGTAGGCTTGATAAACCCTGTGATGGAGTTGACAATGGTGGTTTTTCCAGAACCATTGGGCCCAATAATTCCGAGAATATCACCGGGATATACTTCAACACTCACATTTTCAAGTGCCTGTACCCCTCCAAAAGCTTTTGAGACCTTTTCCATTTTAAGAATCGGTTCTGCTGTTGCCTCCTGATTCATATCACTGGTCATACCTGGTCTAATATCAGAGCTCATATCCGGGTCCACCTTTCAAATTGTTCATATTTTCGTTTTCCAAATACCATGATGCCGTCACTTCGGAACAGGATAAATCCCACCAGGATAAGAGCATAAAATACTATTCTTAAGGTTCCAAAATCCCTTAAAAGCTCTGAAACAGGTACCAGAATCAAACATCCAAGAATCGGACCCACAAGGGTACCGGCTCCTCCAATAACTGTAGCTGCAATGGGAAGGATGGAAAAATCCAGAGCAAACTGTGAAATACCTGTCCACATATAAATATGGGTAAGACAGGCTCCTCCAAGACATCCCATGGAAGAGGCAATAAATACGGCAAGAGCTTTATATTTGGTAATATTGATGCCGGAAGCTCTTACTGCCTGATCATTGTCCATGATAGCAGTGAATATAAGTCCTCTGTCAGTTGTTACAAAGCGCCGCAACCCAAATAAAAAAATCAGAACCACTGTAATTACAAAATACTGCTCCACAAAACTATTTGAAAAACTGTCAATTCCCATTATACCGTCTGTTCCGCCAAAAATATCAAAAGCTTCGATGATTCTTGCCATAAACAGAGGATACATAAGCGTGGCAATGGCAAAATATACACCTTTCAACGGCAGGCAGGGCAGAAGCATAAGGGTTGATAAAAGAGCCCCGAGAAGTGTTGCAAGGGGTATTGAAACAAGAGGAGGAAAAGCAAAATATGAGTTTAATATTCCTGCAATATAGCCTCCTGTTCCAATGAAAAATGCTCCTCCAAGGCAGACCAGCCCCACATAATGAGCCAAAAAATCAAAACTCAATGCCAGTAAGGAGTATATACAGACAATTGAGATAACACGCTGCCAGTACATCCCAGGCATAAAAAAGGGCAGAAGAAGAAAACCTGCAATTAATATGAATCTTGGCAATGTAAGATAGGAAATCTCTCTAAATGACATTAAGGCATAAAGCCCGTCTGATCTTACCTTGATACCTCGGTCAATCCGCTCTTTTCGCTGTTGCTCTTTTCCCTGCTGGTTTTGTATTTGTTCAGATGTACTGCTCATCAGACCCTCTCTTCCAACTCTTTCTGTTGGCCAAATAAGCCGGATGGTTTTAAAATCAATGTAAGAACTATTGCCATGATGGCTACCACCATCTGAAAATGGGACCCCAGATATACAACAGTTAGAATCTGGGCATATCCAATAATGAAAGCCGCAATAATTGCACCCATCCATGAACCTAACCCACCCACAATACATACGGCAATGGACATGATCAATACATGATATCCTGATTCAACAACAATATTACCAAGGGGAAGAATCAAAATTGCTGCTACACCGGCAAGTATGGCACCAAACCCCATGGCAAGCATGGCCATAAGATCGGAATCAATGCCGAGCATCAGTGCGGCCCGTTCATCCTGTGCCATTCCCTGCAGAGCAAGTCCAAGTTTTGTATAGTGCGTAAATATCCACAAAAGGCCTACAAAAACAATGCCGATAACCATCATCAAAAGCCTGTGATAGTCAACAGGTACAGAGCCTATCATCATACTGCCCTGCATGAACACAGGCAAGGTATAGCTTAGACCCTTAAAACCTCCATATCTCAGGCCTTCAAGTATGGCAAGTCCAATGGCATAGGAAGCAATGATTTCAGAAATATTCATGCCCCTGACCCGTATAAGGATAAACCTGTACATAAGCACACCGAGAATACCATTAACACCAAGGGCAAGAATAATAGCCAGAAAATAGGGAACTCCAATTTTATTTAAAAAAGTCCAGGTGACAAAACCGCAGACAATATAGAGAGCTCCGTGGGCAAAATTAGGTATACGGCTGATACCGTATACCATTGCAAAACCCAGGGCCATTAAAGCAAGAGAGACAGAATTAATAGTCCCGTAAACAAGAATTTCCATATATGAACCCTTATTTGTTCAACTTATTTGGTTTTTGACCGAAAATCCGTTTTTGGACGAGAACTTGCCCATATGCAAGGCGCAATCAATTTTGCAACCGGAGTGTACTTAAGTACATGAGGATTGCGAAATTGTGCAGCAACGAAGCATATGGGTAAGTTGTCGTTCAAACACTATTTATTCATCCAGGGAGGGAGTTGAATACTGCCCTTGGCAATACTTTTTGGAAAAACAACAACCCTTTTCCCATCCTGCCACTGGAGAATAGAACCAACTGCTCCATCTTTTGGATTATCTGCAAAAATAACCTGATGGCTTTTTGGATCAAATCTCAATCTTCCATAAACTCCCATTACATCTGTCTTTTCAAGTTCAGTCACTACCTTGTCAGAATCAAGAGTGCCGGCTCTCTCTATGGCATCCTTTAATACATAGACAGACATATAGCTTGAAGAAGAACCAAGACCTTCAGGTTCAACACCCCATTTTTTGGCATAGGCATTATAAAATTTCATGGTCCACTCTGTTGCATCAGAAGGAGCATTACCAGCGTTTACCACATTACAAAGCGTGTATTGCCCTTTTCCTTCTGTGGCTTTCCAGAATCCTGGCTGTTCTGCAGCAGCAAGTGTAGAGCCAAAAGGCAGTGCAGGTATTTTAAGATCATACCACTGTTTTAAAAGAATGGCGCTTTCAGGCATGTCCATCCAGATATTAATTATTTGAGTACCAGTGGATTTAGCTTTTAAAAGTGCCATGGAAAAATCTGAAGATCCGGTGGGGAAAAATTCAGTTCCGGTAATTTCAAAACCTTTTCCACCTGCAACTTTTGCTATAACTTTTGCAGCTCCCCTTGCATGGGAAACATCCTGAGCAATAATAAATATTTTATTTAAGCCGTGCTTTTTTTTCAGATCCAGAAAATTGGTTATCATCTCACCAACAAGATGGACAGCCTCACCATGAATTCTGAAACAATATTTAAACTTATCATATTGTTTTTCTACCATTTTATGATATTTGGGAGTCAGCACACCACTTGTAACAATGGATACCTTTTTATGTTTGGACAAAAGGGACATGGCAGCAAGTGCAGCTTCTGAACGGTTTGGACCGCCAAGGATAAAATCAGCATTTTTACTTAATATCAATCTTTCAACAGCCATGAGTGCCTCACTGACCGGAACCCCGGGCTCAAG
>JBDLIV010000273.1:0-3470 GCA_039714675.1 Thermodesulfobacteriota bacterium | reverse complement strand
ATTGGTATTGCCATGGCAGGTCTTGTGATACTGAATAATGAATATTTCAAGCTTGTTACCATGAGATTGCTTACCTTGAATACATTTTTTCTGGGATTTTCTTTTCCTCTCTCTTTAATTACTCTCTCATTAGTCTTTGGAATGCTGGAAAAACTGGAAAAGACTCCTGCAAGGATGATTATGGAGGTCTGCTTCTGGACAATCACACTTGGTGTTATCATTTTTTTCGGGTTTATGCTGTTTGAAAAGATGATTCCCCAAATTTTTGTGACTGCTGCACTTTTTACTGCAGTGATTCTCGTATTTATGCTCTATACGATATTTGCAGATAAGATACAGCAAAAACTTTTTTTAACTTCAGGAATAGGATTTCTGATTTTCACTGCAGTGACAGGTATTGCATATATATGCATAATGATGGATGAAGGGTATAATCAGCACAACACAAAATGGCTGATGCAGATGCATGTATTTGCCTCTTTATACGGCTGGAACCTTTGCGGTTTGTCCATAATCTGCAGATTTAATGATTTTCCCATAAAAATGCACTCCCTGACAGTAATTGGAATTCACTGGCTGACAGCTATAGTGCTGGCACCACTTGGGATTTTCTATCCCTTTTTTGCCATCCTTGCTGTAATTGGATATGCATTTATCACATTAACTCTGTTTTTCAGCTACAATAGAGGAAAGTTTTAATGAATGCTAAAGAGAGATTAGATAATTTTTGCAGCCTTTTTAATCATAATTCCAAGGTTCTTATAATAATTAACGCTGACCCTGATTCCATTGCAAGTGCCATGGCTGTAAAAAGATTGTTGTGGAGAAAGGTAAAAGAAGTTGTAATTGCCTATTTTAATAAGATTACAAGGCCTGATAACCTTGCCATGATTGAATATACTGAATCGGACATTATCCCCTTAAATAAAATCAAAAAAGAGAATTATACTGCTTTTGTTATTGTGGATTCCCAGCGGGATCACCATGAAAAATTTTCCAATTTTGATTATGACGCCATTATTGATCACCATCCTCTGTCCGATGATAATGCCGGATTTGTTGATATCCGCCCTGATTATGGTGCCTGCTCAACCATTATGACAGAGTATTTAAAGGCAAAAAAGATAAAACCCTCATCAAAACTTGCAGCAGCATTGATGATTGGGATTAAAACCGACACATCAAATTTTACAAGGCAGGCAAGTTTAAAAGATATAAGAGCGTTTCAATATCTTTACAGATTTGCAGATAATAATATTGTTGTTAAGGTTGAGAGAGCAGCTTTAAGTCGGGAAGATCTTGATTTTCTTGGAAATGCCATCAAACAGAGAAAAATTATTCATAATCGGGTGTTTTTCCATGCAGGAAAGATCACAAAACCCGATGAACTAGTGATTGTGGCAGATTTTTTTTTAACTCTTGTAAGGGTCAACTGGAGTATTATTTCAGGAATTTTTCAGAAAAAACTTATAGTTGTTATTCGTAATGATGGATTGAGAAAAGGTGCTGGAGTGACGGCAAAAGAAGCCTTTTCCGTGTATGGCTCTGCAGGGGGGCACAAAACAATGGCAAGAGCAGAACTTGATCTGAGTTTAATTCGAAAAGAGATCAAACAGGTTAATAAAAAAGCACTTGGCAACTGGATCATATCAAGTATTGAAAAAACAGCCGGTAAAAAAATTAATTAATCAGCATTTTCCCAAGATACTCGCTTAAGAATACAATTGATTCAATATCAAGTTGTTCAATTATTGTTTCATCAAACAAAAGCTTTACATCAGCTTCAAAGCCCTCATCTTCATCCCAGAATAAAAGGGTAACCGGGATTTTTGGGAACACCTGGAAATAAAAGGCAAGATCACAGGAATCATATTGAGTAATTACATCTTTGCCGCCAAAGTTTTTGCATGCTGTTCTCAGTTTATCCACATTGGCTGTAAAGGCTTTTTTAAGGGGATCTTCCACATAGCTTTTCATGGAGACTATTTTTGATACAGTATTTGGGAATTCCTTAAAGCTTTTCATATTACCGGTTGGTTCTTTTATGCCGCCCCGGGCAACATGTATATAAACAAAGGTCTGCTCATTTCGGGTCAGCTCCTTGCCTGAATCATCAATAACTTTGTCATTGCTGATAAATATATGTTTATTAAAATAAGGCAGTTTAATTTGATCAATACCTTGAATTGATACAAGTTTGCCTCCGAGACGCAAAGCAATATCTTCTGCCTTCATGGAAGCAGTCTGCTCTTTTGCATAGGCCAAAGCCTCTTGAGCCATATCCTTTTTAAGCCATTTGCCCTGCTTATATTGTTCATCAAGTTCCTTTTGAGCATCCTCTAAAAGTTCAGGCTTAATGTGGGGGCAGTTTTTTAAAGGATGTTTTTCAGACACCACCATCCCTGCAAAAGCAATACAGGTGGGAAATCCACACTCTTTGCAATTTGTTCTCGGCAAAATTTTTGCATAAAGGTCAACAACAGACAAGGGCATTTAAAAGTCTCCTTTTAAAAAACAACCAGGCAGGATTAAAGCTGCCTGGTTGTTAATTCTTAGTTTTGAATATTGAATTTTGGATAGATCCAAATTAACAAATAGCATAATCCATTCATTAAGAATTCAAAAATTAAATATTTAAAATTTAAAAATTACTCTTTTTCAAAATCATCTTTTTCAGCACCGCAGATAGGACAGCACCAGTCATCTGGAAGGTCTTCAAAACTTGTTCCAGGATCAATTCCATTATCAGGGTCGCCTTCTGCAGGGTCATAAACATATCCACAGGGTCCGCATACATATTTATCCATTTTTAAATCTCCTTTGAGTTTAAGTGTTTATTGCGTATCTGTTATAATAGATCAACTTTTTCCAGTGTAAATAAAATTCCTTTATAAGATGCACCGATCACAACAACATAAAGTATTAAAAGCAATGCGCTCATCATGATTATATAATCTCCTTAATATGATTCTTCATTAATTACTTCTTCTTTAGTCAGTTTTTTTGAATCCATGAGAAACCATACATAGACAACATAGGCAAGAACAAAAGGTATGCCGATTGCCACATAGGTCATGGTTGTCAGGGTAAACATACTTGAAGATGCATTATATATTGTAAGGCTTGACTGCAGATCAAGTTTTGACGGGTAAAATGAAGTATTGTTAAATGCAGGCAGGCACAATACTACAAGTCCTACCAGTACAGTGCCGATTCCGCTGAACCATATTCCTTTATTGCTTCCTTGAAATGAAGTTGCAAGAACTCCATACAATACAAGTATTATACCTGCAAGAAGTAAAATCAGGAAATGCGGCATTGCAAGAAGGTTTGACAGATATTTGGATGAAACAAGGGATACCACACCTGTTTCATCAACACCAAATCCCTTCATGAAAAGAATACTGACAATTACATAAAGTAAAAAGGGCAGGGCAATAAGAAAGTTTGTTAAAGTAGATGTGCGCAGT
>JBDLIV010000272.1:0-3478 GCA_039714675.1 Thermodesulfobacteriota bacterium | reverse complement strand
AATTATTTACTGAGCAATTGCATCAGGTTGAAGCAAAAATGATGTCTATATTTGAAAAACCATATCATGATATTAATAAAGAGGATTATATAAAAGCTGACAAAATAGTTATGGATTTTGAAAATCAGGCGATTTTACAATACAGGAATCAAGCTTTTAATTATTCTCAATTCAGTTTCTACAGCCGATTTTGGAAACAGATGAACAAATTAGACGGATTTTAAAATATGATTGATGCACTTGAAAAGTTTCAATTATTCTTAAATTATATATTAAGGGCCTTATTTTAAAAAAAGATCACTGGCATTATAGGAGCTGCGGACAAACGGGCCTGAAGCAATTTTTTTAAATCCAATCTGCCTTGCTTTGTCTTCGATTATTTTAAATTCTTCCGGTGAATAATACGTTTTAACTTTAAGATGATTTTTTGTGGGCTGCAGGTATTGTCCGATTGTTATTATATCACAGCAATTGTTATAAAGATCTGTCATGGTTTGTTCCAGTTCTTCCATTGTTTCTCCCAAACCCACCATAATGCCGGATTTTACCGGCATTGAAGAATCAATTGATTTTACATTTTTAAAAAGATCAAGGGATTGCTGATAATTAGCTTCTGGCCGTGCTGTGGGGTAAAGGGATGGCACAGTCTCTATATTATGGTTTAAAACATCTGGTTTTGCATCTAAAACTATTTTCAAAGCTTTAAAATTCCCCTGAAAATCAGGTATTAAAACCTCAATTTTTATAGTATCAGATATTGTAGATTTTATTTCATTAATGGTATTGGCAAATTGAAAAGCACCTCCATCATCAAGATCATCTCTTGTAACTGAAGTTACTACAACATATTTTAAATTTAAATCCTGAGCTGCTTTTGCAACTCTCATGGGTTCGTCACTATCCACTGGTATTGGTGTTTTTTGTAAAATATTGCAAAACCTGCAGTTTCGTGTACATACAGATCCGAGAATCATAAAGGTGGCTGTGCTCTTGGTGAAACATTCAAACATATTAGGACAGTTAGCTTCCTGGCAGACTGTATGAAGTTTTGCGCTGGACAATAAATCCCTTACCTTTTGATAATCTCCGCCTCTGGGAAGGCTTTTTTTAAGCCATTGCGGTTTAGCAATTTTTCTGTTTTTTATTTTATTCATAAAATTTTTACCTGATGATGTAATCAATTACAGATGCAAAATGCTTTATAAATGAATTTTTGATTCTATCCATGGAAAAATCATAATTATTCCCCACAGATTTGAATTGATCAGTCTCTTTTTCAAAGGAAGTTATTGATATATCGGAAAGACCACAGGGATTTATCCATGAAAATGGTTCAAGATCAGGGTTGATATTCAGTGCAATACCATGCATGGATATACCTTTTTTTACACTGATACCAACACTTCCAATCTTTGAATTTCCTACCCAGATACCATGGTTTTTTTTATTCCTGCCAGCACTGATATCATAATCATTTGCTGTCAGTTTCATTATTTCCTCTAGCCCGTAAACAAAATCCTTTACACCAATTTTGTTTTTCTCAAGATCAATAACAGGATACATGACTGCCTGCCCAGGGCAGTGATAGGTAATATTTCCCCCACGATTAGTTTGTATAATATCAATATTCTGTTCAGATAAGATTTTTTGAGAAACTATTAAATTTTCCCGGCCGCCTCTTTTGCCAAGGGTGAATACAGATGGGTGTTCAACAAAAAAA
Organism: Thermodesulfobacteriota bacterium; assembly: GCA_039714675.1. Classification (GTDB taxonomy): domain Bacteria; phylum Desulfobacterota; class Desulfobacteria; order Desulfobacterales; family Desulfobacteraceae; genus Desulfobacula. Next base: position 1,758 of record JBDLIV010000272.1, on the reverse strand, counting down.
ATATAATCTTCATCAATGGTTTGATCTATCTTTGCCTGCAGGGTTTTAGTTTGAAGATCAAGCGCTTTTTTGTATTCTAAAATTCCAAGATCCCTGAACATAGCCATGCGCTTTTTTGTTTGCCCATCAGGCTCTGATATTTCAGAGCCTGATTTTTCACATTCTAACCCCTTAAGCATGGTTTTCTTGCTGCTGTAACTTCATCAAGTCTTGTAACCTTTGTTAACAAAGGAGCCTTGTATAAAGTTTCAGGATCAGTCTTAGCCTCTTTGGCAATGGCTTTTACAGCATCAATAAATTGATCAATATCTTCTTTGGATTCTGTTTCAGTGGGTTCCACCATGAATGAGCCCTCTATGACAAGCGGGAAATAGACAGTAGGTGGATGAAAACCGTAATCCAGCAATCGCTTGGCCATATCCATGGTTGTAATATGATTCTCTTTTTGTATTGAATCATTAAAAACACACTCATGCATGCAGGGCACATCATAGGGAAGATTAAGCGTGCCCTTCAGACTCTCCTTAATATAATTAGCATTAAGAACAGCAAGCCTGCTTGCGTCAGTTAGACCTTTTGCCCCCATGGAAAGAATATATGAGTAGGCTCTGACCATGATGCTGAAATGTCCGTAAAAGGTATGAATTCTGCCAATTGTATCAGGGCAGTCAGTAACAAATTTATAGGAATCCAGCTCTTTTACGACCCTTGGTATGGGCAAAAAGGGTTCAAGTTCCTCAACAACAGCAACAGGGCCTGATCCAGGTCCGCCGCCGCCATGGGGAGTTGAAAAGGTTTTATGAAGGTTCAGATGAAGTACATCAATCCCAATTTCACCTGGTTTTACAATACCCATGATGGCATTCATATTGGCGCCGTCACCATAAACAAGACCTCCCTTTGAATGGACAATATCTGCGATTTCTTTGATATTGGATTCAAAAAGTCCAAGGGTATTGGGATTGGTTACCATAATACCTGCAGTATCTTCATCCATGACAGCTGCAACAGCTTCAGGTTCAAGAATTCCATTTTCCCCTGATCTGACATTAACGGAATCATATCCACAAAGAGTTGCACTGGCAGGATTGGTCCCATGGGCTGTATCAGGAATTATTATCTTTGAACGCTGTTTTCCTTTTTTAGCATGATATGCATGAATCATGAGCATTCCGGCAAGCTCGCCATGGGCACCTGCAGCAGGTTGAAGAGTGACAGCATCAAAACCTGTTATACTTCCAAGATATTGTTCAAGATTATACATCAATTTTAATGCCCCCTGGGAAAATTCCTCCCCGGCAAAAGGGTGTGCTGATGCAAATCCCTGGCGTGCAGCCTGCACTTCATTGGTTTTAGGATTATATTTCATGGTACATGAGCCCAATGGGTACATCCCTGAATCCACACCAAAATTCCATTGGGAAAGTCGTGTATAGTGCCGTACAACATCGAGTTCTGAAAGCTGCGGAAGTTCTGGAGTTTCGCCAATAAGATTCTGGTCAAGTTCTACCCTGTCAACATCTGCTTTTGGCAGTGATATGGCACATCGTCCTTTGCGGCTTTTATCCCAGAGATTGGGTTCATTGAAAACAAGACCTTTAGTTCCTGGCTGGCTGTTCATTATTGCACCTCCTTTGCCAATTGATCAATATCAGCTTTTGAAATAGTTTCAGTTGCACAGAACAGATAGTGTTGTTTGAATTGAGGATAAAAGGGTTCAAGCTTCACTCCTGCAAATGTACATTTTTCATTGATCAG
>JBDLIV010000271.1:0-3480 GCA_039714675.1 Thermodesulfobacteriota bacterium | reverse complement strand
ACCCATGATAATTATATTAATGTAATGCCAAAACGCCGCTGGATATGGCCTTTTATAAAAACCCTCAGCTCTGAACAGGCAAGTGATAGAAAGAATCCGGTTTATATCCCGATAGCAAATGACTTCAGCCGCCGCCTTGCAAAACGAATGGATGGCATACCATGCAGTATTTTCAGTGAAGTATATATGAATGCACCTCTTACAGCACATATAATGGGTGGCTGCAGTGCAGAAAAAAATGTAATTGATGAACAAAACAGGGTTAACGGCTATAAGAACATGCTTATTGTGGACGGCTCCATGATTCCGGCAAATCTTGGAGTAAACCCATCTCTTTCCATCACAGCGCTGTCTGAAAGGGCAATGTCTTTTATTCCTGTAAAAAAATTAAAAAGAGTTACTTTTCTAAAGGCAGAAAAACTTTGGGGAGTTACTGATTTACTCGTAAACAAAAGCAAAACCACTACAGATAACTCTTAATCAGCAGGCAATGATAAAAAATATGGCTGATCAATATCTCTTTGAGGATAATAAATGAAACAAATTAAAGGAACAAGCAATAAAATATTAGAAGTTAATCTTGAAACTCAGACACATGAAACATATGAGGTAACTTCACAGGAACGAAAGCTTTATCTTGGAGCTAAAGGCCTTGGATTAAAGCTTTTATATGACAGAATGACTCCGGGAAAAGATCCTCTTGGTCCAGATAATATTATTGCTTTTATGCCAGGAGTACTCATGGGAACAGGCGGTCCTTCCTCTGGCAGGTTTGATGCTATTACCAAATCTCCATTAACAGGCATTATGGTTACTTCTTCGTGCGGAGGCCCCTTTGGGCTTGCCTTAAAAACTGCAGGGTGGGACGGTATTATTATCAAAGGAAAAGCAAAATCTTCTTTATATCTTGATATTACAGAGCATGGGGTGGAATATAAGGATGCCTCAAATTTATGGGGAATGGAAATTCCCGATACCCAGGCAGTGCTTGATGACAAAAAAGCAAAATCTGTTGTAATCGGTCCTGCCGGGGAAAATCTTGTCAGGTATGCCAATGTGGCTTCGGGTCATCGTTTTCTAGGTCGAGGCGGTCTTGGTGCTGTCATGGGCTCTAAAAATCTTAAAGCTGTGAGGGCTACAGGTGGTGCTTATACCATAAAACCATCTAACCCTGCACAATTTAAAAAAATAAAAACCAAAGCTAATAAATATATCAGTCAGAATAATTATACAGGAAATATATACCAAAAATTCGGCACCAGTGCCAATGTTCAACCCAATATTGATGCGGGCATTCTGCCAATTAACAATTTCCAGACAAGCCAACATGAAAAAGCAAATCAGGTAACAGGTGAAAATATCGCAAAAAATCATGATACAAAACACCACACCTGCAAACCATGCACAATTCGATGCGGTCATAAAGGTAATTTCAAAACAGGCAACATTCCTGTTCCTGAATATGAGACAATCGGACTTATGGGAACCAGCCTTGGCATTTTCGATATAAATATTATTGCCCAATTCAACCAGGTATGCAGCAGGCTTGGACTTGATACCATTTCTGCCGGTGGAACTCTTGCCTGGGTCATGGAGGCAGCATCCAAAGGTCTTATTGAAAGTGATTTAAAATTTGGAACTTCCGACGGCATAATAAATGCCCTTGAAGATATTGCCTCTATGAAAGATTTTGGAGCAAAAATGGCAATGGGTACAAAAGCTTTATCCCTTGAATACGGAGGGATGGACTTTGCCATACATGTTAAAGGAATGGAAATGGCAGCATATGATCCCAGAGGATCTTTTGGGCATGGTTTAGCCTATGCTGTTGCTAACAGAGGCGGCTGTCACCTCTCTTCCTATCTTGTAGCCCAGGAAGTCTATTTTAATCTCTTAAAAGCTGATTCAACCTATGGCAAAGCGGTCTGGGTTAAATTTTTTGAAGATCTTACCTGCTGTATCAATTGTTTACAGACCTGTCAGTTTACCATGTTTGCCTTTCTTATGGAATCTCCATTAACGAAATATACACCTGATTTTCTGCTTGGGATACTGATGCAATATGTTCCCATGGCAGCCATTCCTCTTGTTGATTTTTCCATTTACAATAAGCTATGGAATTGTGTTACAGGCATCAACCTATCCAATGCTGAGTTTATCAAGGCAGGAGAACGAGTTCATGTTTTAGAACGCTATATGAATACCCGTGAAGGCATCAGCCGTCATGACGATACCCTGCCGGAGAGACTTCTCAAACAGGGCAGGGATTCTGATCCCCATAAAAAAGTGGTGCCTTTGGATAAAATGCTCCCCCAATATTATAAACTCAGGGGATATGATAAAGATGGGATCCCTTTGCCAAAGACTTTGAAAAAACTTGGGATTATTTAACAGCCTATTGATCTTTGGGGTTATGGTCTGCTTTTTATTTGGTGTCTTTAATATATTATTGTAAAATTACTCTTTTGTTCTGACAAACAACCAGAGGACCAAAAGCACTGAAAAAACAAAACCGCCAATACCGAGGATTGAAAGCCCGAACATCTGGGGTGGGACTTTAAAACTCAAAAGCATGGAAGATCCAATGATCAGGGCTGCAATGATAATGGAAAAAGAGAGCTTGGTATATGAATTACCATGGGCGGCAACTATTTTGTCAAGTTTTTGAATATTAAAGCCCAGAACAAACTTGCCCTTGCGAATCTGCCGGATAATGGTCAGGGATTCACGGGGTACTTCCTGGAGGAATTCAAGCGACTCTAAGCTTACCCTGCTAAGGTCTTCACCAATTTTTTTCGGCGATATGCGCGCCATTTTGATCTTTTTTATAAATGGAGCTGCATGTCCTACCATATCAAAATCAGGATCAAGGGTAAGTGCCATTCCTTCCAGAGCAGCAAAGGACTTCATCATTAAGAACGTATCTGGGTAAAGCCGAAGTTGATGCCTTAATACAATCTTTAAAAGATCCTGTAAAAGCCTTCCCATATTGATATATTTCAAAGATTTTGTGAGATACTGGCCGATAAAATTAGCAAGATCTCTTTCAAGCAGCCGCATGTCAGGCTCTTCATCATATTCTGTAAGTTCCAGCAGAAATCTGCAGGCCTGGGCAGAATTTTTGGTAACAACACTTGCAAGCAGATCAATAAAGCTATATCTGGCTTTCAGGTCAATAAACCCCATCATACCGTAATCCACAGGACACAGCACATTACCTGGAAGAACAAATATATTTCCGGGATGAAGATCTGCATGGAAAAAACCATGTTCAAAAACCTGGGTTAAAACCATATCTGCCCCATGGATGGTCAACAATTTCCTGTCCATGCCCTGGGCATCAAGTTTTTCAATCTTAGAAATTTTAATTCCCTGGATATATTCCATTGTTAAAACTTTTGAAGTTGAGTAATCCAGAAAAACCTTTGGAATATAGATATTCTGGTCAAATACAAATTGTCTTGCAACTCTCTCCATGTT
>JBDLIV010000270.1:0-3481 GCA_039714675.1 Thermodesulfobacteriota bacterium | reverse complement strand
GGTTCTTCATCCACATATGGCATTAATACTGCCTGTGATGTCTTTCCATCCACAAGGATTTTTATGGGGTCGGCAAATTTGATATGTTTTAAATAAGAGGTTGTATTTTCACAGGTCTGGCATTTAAAAAACTCATAATCAATAAAGTCATCACCTTTATCAGATACAGTGATATAGCTTATACCAAGAGAGGTTATATTCTGAAAAAAATGAGATCCCTGGGAAGGATCAGCTTTAATACTTTCAATGGTTGTTTCCAGCATTACCCCTACATTGGAAATATCATTCCATACCACAGGGATGCCCAGCCACCGGTCGGAAGAACCCCATCTGCCAGGACCTATTAAAACATATTTTTGTCCTGTCTCATTAAATAGAGCATTGATTTTATTAATTTGAGCTGCAACATCAATGGTTTTTCCGGCATCAAAGGTGTCAGGGTCAACATAAACAATATCATAAATATCTTTATACTCACCATTTCCCAGTGAAAGTGTTGAAAAGCAGAATGCCTGCTCAATCTCTTTTTTTCCTATTTTAACTCCAAGATTCTGTTTATACCGTCCCATGGGCCTTATTTGAAGCAGAGAAAATTGTGGTTTTTCATTCTCTTTGTTCGGCAGGTTTACTGCAAATTCGACTTCAACAGAAGAGCCCATCCATTTGCTGCCAATTCTGGTAACTTCTTCAAGCAGTGCCGGCAGGGGAAACAAATTGTATTTTAGGATATCAGCAAAGGTCAATACAGGAAAACCTTTGTTGGAAAAGGAATCCCGGATTTTATTGTCCTGGACATGATAGGTGGAAGAGAGAGCTTTAACAGCAGGATGATCAATTGCATCGCTTAAATCAAGTTTTGCAACAGTGGGATCCTGCATATGTTCCGAGGTGAGTTCATCATCATCTGGGAATTCATCAAGTTTTAAAGCATAAAAATATTTTTGTGAATTTTCCAGGATATCATCTATCATGGAGAACTGGGGCAGAAACTGGGGATATTTCGGGCAGAATCTTAAAGTCTGGCCGCCTTCCATAACAATTTTCCCAAGGCCAAGTGCAATATGGGTAATGCCTTCCTCAGCCTTTAAATGGGAGATGGGGTAAAAATTATAGGATTGTGCTACGCCTGAAATTGCAGGATAAAAATAGTTGTCATATACAGTACCGGTCAATTGTTGAAGCACCACAGCCATCTCTTCATCTTCTGTCCTGTGCATGGTTGATTTTGCATAGGATCTTGGCGCTTTGAGATAGGTGGAGGCATAAACCAGTTTAATTGCAATAATCAGCTGTTCAAAACGTTTTTCAAGATTGGGGTGCGAATTGGGAAGCATATATGTATTATAGAGCCCTGCAAAGGGTTGATAATGGGCATCTTCAAAAAGTGAAGAAGAGCGGACAGCAATGGGATATCTGATATCCTGCAGATAAGCCCTTATATTTTTTCTCAGCCAGTCAGGAAGTCTTGCTTTAACAAATTGTTCAACAATCTGTCTGTCTTCGAGCTTTTTATCGGTTTCAAGGAGTCTTAAGAGTCCATTTTCTTCAATAAATGTTTTAAAGCCCTGTGTTGAAATCACAAAGGTCTGGGGAATATTTATCTCAATATCAGGAAATTTTTTTTGCAAGGAAGGATCTTTTTTGATCTGGGATGCCATAAAGGCAAGTCCCCTTGCTTTCCCTCCAAGGGATCCATTTCCGATTTTTACAAAATTTGTGTCTGAATCAAATTTTTTAGAATCAAAATCAATAATCTGCCCCTGGCCGTAGCCTTTTCTTCTGGCATGGATACTCTCAATTAAAAATTCTTTAAGATCCTGGGGATCTGGGAAATCACTTATTTGATATGGTTTAAGTTTGAGGGCAAAATCAATTTCACTTCTTGCCATAAACCATCTTGAAAAATCGTTATTCATGGCGTGATAGACAATTGATTCATCGGGAATTTCAGATACGAGTTTTTCAAGAGTTCTTAAGTCGCTGGCTCTGGCAATCTCTTCTCCATCAGGCATCCTGAAAATAAAAGCACCAAAGCCAAGGTATGACACAAAAAAACTTTTGATCCTGTCATTTAAATTGCTTGAATTTTTATTTATAAAGACAGCCGGGATGTCAACCACCTTTTCTCTGTTATGCTCTTCTGTGCTTAAAATCAAGACAGGCAGGTCTGGAATGTCTTTTTTTATTTTTGTAAGAAGTTTAAACCCGGCTGCCTGATCCTCCACACCATTTTTCGGGTATCTCATATCTGAAAAGACTGACAAAAGGTATGGCTTGTATTTTTCATAAAGGGCCATGGCCTCTTCGTAACTGTGGGCAACCAATACTTTGGGTCGTCCCCTCATTTTTAACAATCTGTGCTCTTCATTAATTGAATCATCAATCACAGACTGGGTCTGCAGCACAATCTGTTTGTACAGCACCGGCAAAAAGGAGGAGTAGTGATATGGTGAATCCTCTACCATGATGATCACCCTGACACTGGCATTTTCAGTATCAAAATCAACATTCATCTCATCTTCAAAATTTTTTATAATGGCCAGTAAAAGATCTGTATTCCCGCCCCATATATATGTCCTGTCAATAATTGCAGAATTATTTTTGCAAATATAATTATCAATATCGCAGGTATTATGAAGCAGCATAAAAAATGGCAGATCAGAATATTTCTCTTTTACCTGAGCCCCAAAGGAGAATACATCCATGCCATCCAAGCTTGGCATTGCAAGTATTAAATCAAATTTTTTTGTCTCAAGTTTTTGAAAGGCATCCAGAGAAGAAGCCACCCATGTGAGCCGTGGGGGTTTGGAGAGGTTAAGTCCCCTGTATTCATTAATAATTCTTGTGGAAAGACGACCCTCCTCCTCCATGATAAAAGCATCATAGGGACAGGATACCAGAAGGATTTCTCCAACCTTGTTGGCCATTAATTCGTGATATAATTTAAGAGAAGAGGATTTGCTGTTGTTATTGTCCATTGTCATAGCAACCTATAAATCTTTAAGTTTCTGATCTTGGGGTTAGTTTAATCTATTCCCATCTGCTTTTCAACCTTTGCAATTTCCCTTAAAAGGTTTTCTCTCTCTTTTGAGGTTAAATCTCCTGAAGCAAGTCGTTTTTGCAATCCAAGAAGAATCATCTCTTCTCTGTACTCATTACATGTATATTTGCTGTTAGTTTCTGAGTTTTCCATATTAATTAATAATTTTAAAACAATTCATATTTTGCAAGTTTGCCGTCAAGTCCTCCGATTTTCAGAGGCCGTTTCCAGGATGGCGCAAGGGGAACTTTTTTTATATATTTTGGCTCTCCAAAATAGATAAACGCAGTTGATTTTTTACATCTGTTTTTTAAAAAAAGACCCAGGTTTTGATAGAATTTGTTAAGATTCTGCTCTTTTCCCATTCTGATACCATAGGGTGGATTGGCAACAATCATATGATTTTCAAGAGATTCAATATCTTTGAAATCTTTTTGGTCA
>JBDLIV010000269.1:0-3482 GCA_039714675.1 Thermodesulfobacteriota bacterium | reverse complement strand
GGCAGAGTTATCTAATTGGATAACATCTCCCTTCTGCATATGAATAAGTCTTTCTCCGGTTATCTCAGCTCTTCCCAATTGAATTCTCATGTCAACTGTAGAATTTAAAATCACATCCTTGATTACCCTTCTCCAGTTTGTATCAATTTCTTCTGTCTCTGCCTGAACACCTGAGGATAATTTTTTTCTCAAGGGTTCAATCATGGAATAGGGATAACAGACAATCAAATTCCCGGCAGATTGTTCAAGCTCAATTTCAAATCGAGTGACAATAACAAGATCAGTTGGCAGAACAATAGCGGTAAACTGCGGATTCATTTCTGATCTGGTCAATGTTATTTTAACAGATTCAATTGGAGCCCAGGAGGCCTGGATATTATCAAGGATTGCAACTACAGCCTTTTTAATCATGACCTCTTCTATGGTTGTAAATTCCCGTCCCTCCACCCTGGCTTTGCCAAGGGCCTCTCCGCCAAAGAAAGTATCTATTAAATTGTAGACAACCTGACTCTCAAATACAATCAGGCCATGCCCACGCAAAGGTTCCATACGAAATACATGGAGGCTTGTGGGAACTGGCAGACTTCTTATAAATTCAGAAAATTTCAATGTATCAAAAGAACTGGCACTGACATTCACATTGGTTTGAAGCAAATTAGACAAAGTTACTCTAACTTCCCTGGAGAGCCTTTCATTGATGACATCAAAGGTGGGCATTCTTGCCCGTACGACCTTATCCTGGGTGGTAAAATCATATGCCACAATGCCTTCAACAGGTTCAGGTTTTTCAACATCTTTTTCAGTTTCAACTTCACCTGAATCCAATCCGTCTAACAGACTGTCAACTTCATCTTGTGATAATATTTCACTCATGGTTTCATCGCTGCATTATAAAGTATGTAAAATAAATATTTCTAACTGTTAATTTTGAAAAAATTGCATTAATACGTTTAAGCAAATTATATTTAAGAATAATCTTTCCTACAGGATTCCTTAGTTCAAGACACGTCATTTCGTTTAACTGGCTTGAAATAATTTCTCTAATCCTGCCTTCCATGGTGAATATCTGTTTTCTATATCTTTGATCTGTCAATTCAAGAGACAAATTTATTGAGATTAAACCCATGGTTGAACTTGATTTCATGGGAATCCGTTCAAAGGGTTCAAGTTCAACAATATCCTCAAAAAAAATTTCCTGATCTTGTATTGCTATCTCTTCAAGCCTTCTCTCAGCGACAATTATGGCTTGTTCTCTTTCCGGGCCTACTTTAAAAAAGAAGAACCAGGCAACAACACCAATACCTATTAACAAAACAGAAGATACCGCTATAATACTGATGGATTTTTTTGATTTGCAAATCTTTTTAAAGACTCCTGCTGTTTTCCCAAGAAGATTTTCTTTCTCAAATTCTCCTGCAGGTTTTTCCAAATCATTTCCTACACTATCTTCAGCCACAACAACTCCTAATATTAAACAGTAAAATATTCTATATATGGTTAAATATTATTATTTTATATATGGAAAAGCAATCCTTGTGCCAAAGCATTATATTACCAATAATCAAAGGCATCACAACAACAACAAATGCTTTAAAGACAAGTATAAATATACTCTGCAAAATTTGCAAAGTATTTTATTTTAAATAATGGATTGAAAATTATGGAAAAATCACAAGAAAATAATGTCAGTCACTATGATAAAACGTCAGAATAATGACAGAGGAATGAGCTTTGAATTATGAGGTGTGAGTTATAAAATTTGCGGTCTTCTAATCTCATCCTTGTAAATTTCTGTCCAGCAATACCGAGGGATGTAATAAAATTATGTAAAAAATGTAATAAAATTATGTAAAAAATGTAATAAAATTATGTAAAAAATGTAATAGGCATATTGTGGCTCTTTTTAAAATGCCCATTTAACAGCCTTTTCCAAGCGTAATTATCATGGCATGGTTAATGCATTAATAATAACTAAAATAACTTTTAATATCTAATTATGGAAATTATTGTTTTTAGATGTTATCATGATTTTAAATGTTAAGGAGAAGACATGCTGAAAAGATCTTTATGGACAGGGTTGTTAGCTGGTATAATGCTGTGTTTCTTATTTCAGAACACTGCGACAGCATCACCTACTGAATTGACGCTGGGATGGCATAATTTAGATGATTTTTTTCTCATAGATACAAATGCCGAGAGCACTTTTTACACTAATGATAAAATTAAAAAAGGCAAGCTAAAAAGTTCGTTTTTGACCGGTCCTGGAGACATTCATCTTGATGAGCTTGACTTGAATTCACCTGTTATTGATGTGTGGAGTGTGGAGACAAAAAATAAATTTAATAAATGGGTCAAAAAGAAATCTAAAAAAGCATTAAAAAGTGCAGCAAAAGGGCAACAAAGATTTGAAACTGGAAAAAAGAGAGGCTGGAAGAAAGTCTATCGTTCATGGCAACAAGATTTCAAGGATGACCCGGGGTCTCTATGGGAACTCTATGGGGATAATGAGTTTGTATTTACTGCCTTTAATAAAAAATTTGAGGGAAAGAAAATCAAAGGAAAAATTGGTAATCAAAAATTTAAAGCCTCTATGCAAATTTTTGCTAATCCAGGTCAGAGCGTCTATCACCCTACATCGGTAGGAGGTTTTGCTAATAATGCTGCTGTTCCTGAACCAGCAACAATACTTCTTTTCGGTCTTGGTCTTCTTGGGCTTGCTGGAGTCAGCAGAAAGAGACAGTAAAACTTTATTGTAAAAAAACAAAGGCAGAGCCATTCATTCGGCTCTGCCTTTTCTATTATTTTCTATTAAAACTCCTGAATTTTAATTCAATTATATATGCAATAAATCCAACTTTCAAAATAATCGTGGATTAAAAGATTGCTATGTTGGCCAGAAATGGGATTTGCCTTTTGGACGCATTTGGGTTTTACTTACAATTCTCAGATTTTCGGAACGGTTAAGCCGCCAAACTATTTAAGGGAAAAATGACCGAGTTTTTGTATAGCGGCACGAATTTTATTTTTTTTAGTTTCTGACCTTCAGGTTATTGTTTTCTCTTAAAGACAAGACGTTCACTTATTTTAGCTGCTTTGGAACTATCCACAAAGGATAAAATCTGGGAAGCAGGTGCTTCACGCATTCTTAAAAATATCGCATGGGCTACCTCAAGCTTCATTTCGTTAACAACTAAAGCAGCTTTTTTAGGTCTCATTCCAGCGTACATTTTTACAAGTCTATTAATCTTTTTTTCATAGGCAGCTTCTTTTTCCTCTTCCCGCTGGGTTTTCATTTTTTCAAGAAGCATTATATCTTCTTTGATCTGTTTTTTCAGAGCTTTTAGGTCTTCAAGCTTCTCGTCAATCTGTTCTTCAAATATTTCAAGCTCTTTTTTTGCCTGAACAAGACTCTCCTGCTCTTTATCAATTTTTATTTTTTTATCTTCAAGTCCACGCAATACAACCTTTGCAGGGTCTGGACA
>JBDLIV010000268.1:0-3505 GCA_039714675.1 Thermodesulfobacteriota bacterium | reverse complement strand
GATCTGCAGATACGAGGTGCCGGTACTGCCCTTGGAGCATCACAATCAGGTCATATAGCAGCGGTTGGTTATGATATGTTTTTAAAATTGCTGGATAATGCAGTTCATGATCTCAAAGGCGAAGAAGTTATTGAACCACTAGAGCCTGAAATTAATGCAACCATGTCAGCAGGATTCCCTGATAATTATATAGAATCTGTTGAGCAGCGTTTAACCCTATACAGACGGCTGTCAAAAATTACAAAGGTTTCAGATATATTGGATATGCAAAAAGAGCTTATTGACAGGTATGGCACGCTGCCCAAGGAAGCTGAAAATATGTTATTAAAGATTATGCTCAGAGTTTACTGTATCAAAGCAGGAGTGAAGCAACTTGATATTACACCCAATGCCTTGACGATTATTTTTTCAGAAAAACACAGGGAGAAGCCACTTGATTCCATAGATAGCGCTTTAAAGGGTTTGGCTGTTTTTGAATTCATTAAAAAGGATGCTATTAAAATTCAACTGGGAAGAAAAAGAAACAAAATATCCAGAGCAGTCCTGGAAACCCGAAATATTCTTAAAGCAATAGCCTGAATTATTTTTTAAGATAAATCTTTATATTTTTATAAAATTTGATATAGTGAGCCAGGATTAAAAATTTCGTATAAAAATGGTTTTTTATAATCTCAATCTTTTATGAAAGGTGGAATTATGAAACTTTATGCCAAAAAAGAATCTTTTTTCTTGAAAAAATTTATCCAGACGCTTAATCAGGAAATGATCCCCCTTGAAGTTGTTGATACAAACGGTAATACATATTCAACTGCCCAGCAAAATATCAAGCATAAAATTCTTATTAAAGATCAAAAATTTTTTAAAGCCCTTATCAGCCCTGATGCATTATCCCTTGGCGAAGCCTATATAAAAGGATATTTTGATATATCCGGCAGTATAAAAGAGCTTTATGAGTTATGTTGTGCAAGATTACTTAAAACAGATCGGAAAAAGAGTATTGTAGAATTCTGTTCTAAGTTTTTAGTAAAACCGAGGCAAAGAGAGAAAGAAAACATTGAATATCACTATGATGCTCCAAGTGAATTCTATAGGATTTTTCTGGGAAAAACCATGGGATATACGTGTGGTTATTATGTGGATCAAATGGCCACAATGGATGATGCACAAAATGAAAAAATGGATATCATATGCAGAAAGTTAAGGCTGAAAAAAGGTGAAAAACTTCTTGATATTGGCTGTGGATGGGGTAATTTTGCTGTTTATGCAGCAAAATATTATCAAGTGCATGTAACAGGAATTACATTGAGCCTTGAACAAAAAGAGTATGCTGATAAATTGATAGAAAAAGAGGGGCTCTCCCATAAAATAGATATAAAAATTTTAAATTACAGGGATCTTGGTTCTGAAAAATTTGATAAAATTTCATGCATTGGAATGTCAGAACATGTAGGCAAATCAAATATGCTTAGTTTTTTTAAAATTGTTCATAAAAGCCTTAAGAAAGGCGGGCTTTTTATGCAGCATACCATCACCACAAATACTAAAAGAAAACGAGGGTATGAAAATTCATTTCTTGATAAATATATGTTTCCCGGCGGCGAGCTAATCTTTGAACATGATCTTGTAAATCTTGCGTCATCTTCCGGTTTTGAACTTTTAAATGCAGAAAATTTCAGAACCCATTATATCAAGACGTTAAATGACTGGATAGTGCGTATGGAAAAACAAAAAGAGAAATTATTAAAGGTTGTTTCTGATAATGTCTATCGCATTTACCATATTTTTTTTATAGGGTCATTAATCTCTTTTAAGGATAAGGAGATTGCCCTTTTCCAGAATCTTTTTTACAAAAACAGAGTTAAGAACAGTGATACCGATCTCTTTTTAAGCCTCTACTCAAAAAATGAAACCAGAATTACCTGATATAGACAAATTTGAACGAATTGTTTTTAAAAAGAAAAATACCCTGAATCTTCTTTTATCCTTCTCCTTGAAATTAATGCATGCAAAACATGTAGGTTTGCTACTTGGTACCAATAGGACCTATTTAAAATTCTTACCTCCTGTTAAATGGGACAGGGGAGTGATGCATAAATTTAACGGCAAAGGAGTATCCGGGTTAATATTTAAATATTTTGGTAATTTTATAGTAAGCTATAGAGGGTTGTCACCAGTCAGGCTTTATAAAGATAATCAATTTGGGGAAAAAGAACAAACCCCTGGTATTATCTCTTTTGTTTTAAGGAAACATAAAGATTTTTATGAACAGGGCATTAAAATCCTTGTTATCAACCTTAGTGAAGCAGTCAAAGGTGCAGGTGAAGAAAAATCAGAGGCTCCTGTTCTCTCCTTTGATGGTGACAGTTTTAAACCCCTGCCGGATTTACAAATTAATAATTCCATTGTAAAGCAATTCAAGGCTAAAAATTTTGTCTCTGCCTATATCCCTGATTATGGTGCAATAGTATTTAATACAATTCAAGAAGAATTATTGCATAAAGCAAAAGGAAAATTTATCCATGAAAAAGAGTTGAAAAAGCGATTACGCCTTCTGATATCTGCAATTGAAATGGCATCCCTTGCATATATCGGGCATGCCAGAGGCAGGCAGGCTGCTCATATCATCTGGCGTAAAGAAAAACGTCTTAGAAAAACTGCTTTACAATTGAAGAACAAGGCAATTGAACTCAATGCCCAGAAAAAATATTTAAAAGCTGTGGGTGCTGTAAACGAAAAACAACTCAATATGGAAGCTGTCAATATAACAGATGGTGTATATGCTTTCATGGATATGGTTGGATCTGCAAACCTTAGAAAACATTTTAAACCCCGGGATTATTTTTTTATTTTAAATTTGTGTCATCAGATAGCAGCAAATAACGCATATCTTTATTCATGTAGAGTAGATAATTTTATTGGTGATTGTGTTTTTCTCCAAAACACATCACCTTTTGATCGTGTTAACAATGTAAATAATCATTTTCCCATGGGAATAGAGGAGAGAGTCATGCTGATGGTCTTGACAATCTCTTCCATATTTAATGAAATAGATATGTTGAAAAAAGGTTGCCATGCAATGGATAAAGCAGGCAGGGTAAAAGAGATGATCCAGGCAGCACAGACCGATATAAGTTTCAGGGCAGGCGTGGAAATAGGTTCTGCCATGATCGGACCTCTTGGAAGTAAGAAAAGAAAAATTGTAACAGCCATTGGCAAAGCGGTAAATAATGCATCAAGACTTGAAAGCAGTGGTATACCGGAAAAAATTCATACCACGCAAAAGGTAATAACAATATTAAAAGATGCCTCTATTACAAAAGATACAAAAAACATATGGCAGATTATATGCAAAACCATGGGTTCAAAAGAATCAATTGCTTATGACAGCCTGGATTTCTTTGATTGTTATAAACAAAAATTCAAACTTGGGGAAAATATCATTTCTCAACAGACTAATGTTTCCTATAAAGAATTCTCGCAAGATGTAACATATTGGGTTAAATGT
>JBDLIV010000267.1:0-3506 GCA_039714675.1 Thermodesulfobacteriota bacterium | reverse complement strand
CAGATAAGGAGGCAGTTGATCCATCCTATTTGCCAGGCGAACAATACTGTTATCGTCCAAGGTATAAACTCCTTTTATTATTTTTGTAATTATAAAAAAAAGAAACTATATCAAAATTTTATCCCAGATACAATTTTAAAAAGAATTTTGTCTTGACATGTCCTGAATGGTCTGGGATTAATTAAACTATTCAATAATAGTAAAATAAAGGGATATCCATGAAATTCACCATTGACCATTTTAATATTAATGTACTGGATCTTGAAAAAAGTCTGGCCTTTTATCAAAAAGCCCTTGGCTTAAGAGAGATAAGGCGGAGCAAAGCTGATGACGGCAGTTATATCATTGTTTTTTTAGGTGATGATTCAAGCAGCAGCAAAATAGAATTAACATGGCTGAAAGCCATGGACCGGCCATATGATTTAGGAGATGAGGAGTTTCACATTGCATTTAAAACAACGGATTTTGAGGCTGCTTACAAATTCCATAAGGAGATGGACTGCATCTGTTATGAAAATTCAGATATGGGGATTTATTTTATCAATGATCCGGATGGCTACTGGCTGGAAATTGTACCGGTACGATAAATCATATATTAAACACACTTCCTCTGTAATAAGCCGGTTTCTTCGCCATTTGCATATATGGTTTCATGACCTCTTTCCTCTCATCCAAAGAGAGTTTCCCAAGTGGATAAAAAACTTTGCATTTTCAATGGTTATATATACATGTATTATCATAATTAATAAAAATTTCAGGGGGATAAATGAAATTTAGAAAAGAAACCGACAGTATGGGTGAGGTGAATGTCCCGAAAGATGCCTATTTTGGAGCCCAGACTCAGCGGGCTGTTGAAAATTTTACCATCAGCGATCTTAGATTTCATCCTCTGTTTATTAATTCTCTGGCGCTTGTCAAAAAATGTGCGGCAAAAGTGAATGAACAACTGGGTCTTCTTGAAAAAAATAAGGCTGAAGCTATTATGGCCTCAGCCGATGAGGTGATGTCGGGCAAGCTTAAAGAGCAGTTTGTAGTGGATGTTTTTCAAACCGGATCAGGTACTTCTACAAATATGAACATGAATGAAGTCATTGCGGCGCGTGGTAATGAAATCCTTACCGGACTAATGCAAAGCAAAGGGTTAATTCATCCAAACGATCATGTTAATCTATGTCAGTCCAGTAATGATGTAATACCTACGGTCATTCATATATCAGCCTCAAAACTTATAAAAAACAAACTGGTGCCTTCCCTGAACCTTCTAAGGAGTGAACTGGATAAAAAAGCAAAAGAGTTTAAGAATATCCATAAACTCGGCAGGACACATCTTCAGGATGCTGTCATAATGACCCTGGGAGATGAATTTTCGGGATATACACACCAGGTTGATCAGGCGATCTTGCGAATTGCAGCCGTACAGGAACGACTGAATATTCTGGCTCTTGGTGGAACAGCGGTTGGAACCGGCATAAACGCTCACAGGGAATTTGCCGGAAATGTCATATCCATGATTGCCGACGAGACTCGAATTAAGTTTTCCAAATCTTTGAATCATTTTGAATCCCAGGCATCCTGTGATACTGCAGTGGAGACAAGCAGCATACTCAAAACCATTGCTGTCAGCATGAATAAGATAGCAAACGACATCAGGTTCCTGGCATCAGGCCCACGATGCGGTCTGGGAGAGATTAACATCCCTGCCCTTCAGCCAGGGTCATCAATCATGCCTGGCAAGATTAATCCTGTAATTCCAGAAGCTGTTATTCAGGCCTGTACACAGGTAATTGGCAATGATATGGCAGTCACTTTTGGCGGGCAGGGAGGTTATTTGGAGCTTAACACAATGCTGCCCCTGATTGCCTATAACTTACTCCAATCAATCGAACTGATATCTAATTCAGCAGAGATGATGGCAAAAAAGTGCGTAGCAGGAATTACCGCCAATGAAAACAAGTGTGAGACAAACATTAAAAAGAGCCTGGCAATTGTTACCAATCTTGTACCGGAATTAGGATACGACCAGGCTGCTAAGATAGCAAAAAAAGCCTATGAAGAGGATCTCTCCATAGAGGAAGTCGCCATGAGGGAAAACATTATTCCAAAAGACCGGCTTCTATCGCTTCTTTATGGGAACCTGGGTTAAACCTGTTTTTTTATAACCAAAGATGTAATACTGTTTAAGAAAGATCAAAAATTTTAAATGGGAACTCTCCTTTTTCCCTGTCCTTAAAATAGTGTTCAAGAGTTTGTGTAATAACTTTAAAGGCAATGTCATTCCAGGGTATATCTTTTTCATGGAACAGCCGTACATCAATGCTTTCATTTGTGGGACCAAATTTGTCAGACAGCAGTTTTGCCCTGAACATGAAATAGATTTGATCAACAAAAACAATATTAAAAAGGCGGTAGGGTTCAATGATTTGAATTTTTGCCCTTGTTTCTTCAAGGGTTTCCCTGACAGCGCCATTCTGGACAGACTCATTGCTTTCAAGATATCCTGCCGGAAGGGTCCACCTGCCTTTTTGGGGTTCAATATTTCGTTTGCACA
Source organism: Thermodesulfobacteriota bacterium (assembly GCA_039714675.1). Lineage (GTDB taxonomy): Bacteria > Desulfobacterota > Desulfobacteria > Desulfobacterales > Desulfobacteraceae > Desulfobacula. The sequence goes on along the minus strand of JBDLIV010000267.1, from coordinate 958 downwards.
GCAGAATCCTGCCCTTTAATTCAGGGATGCACCCCACCACCATTTTGGGATTGTTATAGTGAACCAGGCCGCAGTTTGTACATATAGACCTGACATAATCATCATTAAGAGGAATTTTTTGTTCAGTGGGAGATCCGCAGGCTGTACAGAATTTAATATCCATAGTTCCTTTTTGCCCTTTTTAAATTTATTTTTTATTAAAGATCCAGCAGATCCTCTGCAAGAATAATATGTCCTTTAAAACTTTTTTGGCATTGTGCCTTAATGTCAACACTGTCGCATTCCGGGTAAAAATGGGTTAAAACAAGTTTTTTAACATTGGCCTTTGCTGCAATTTCGCCTGCCAGGGACGGAGTAAGGTGTCCTGGTATCTTTGCTCCGTCTGGAAAGGCTGATTCACAAATCAGGATATCAGATGATTCAGACAGGTCAATGAGTTGTTTTGAATAGTCCGTGTCCCCTGAATATACAATGGAAAACCCTGTTGCATCGGTCAGCCGGTAAGCCCGGCTCTCAGGTTTGTGATTTACGCTGGTGTAATCCAGTTGAAGTCCTTCCAGGTTTAAATTCAGGGAGCCTTTTTCATTAAGCTCATTAATTTTAAAATAGCCTTCCGGCAGATTAAGGGCATTATCATAGGTTTTATTCAGGTTTTCAAACAATGTTTTTATTCCAGTGCCTCCAACCAGGGTAAGCTTTTTTTTGCGTTTAAACCCGGGGTATTTTGTGGCAAATAAAAACGGTGCCAGTTCAGCACAATGATCCAGATGAAAATGGCTTAACAGGATCATATCGATGTCATTGATATGAACATTCAGTTTTAAAAGTTGTTCCATGGTTCCAGGCCCTGCATCCAGAAGTATGTGCATGGATTCTCCCCTTATCAGGGCTGCACAGGAGTGCCTTTTCATGGAAGGAACGCAGGTTCCAGAGCCTAAAATAGTAATTTTTATTCTCT
>JBDLIV010000266.1:0-3506 GCA_039714675.1 Thermodesulfobacteriota bacterium | reverse complement strand
AGTGACCATTACAGCAATACCGCCCAATAAAGTGATTTTTTTCATTTTTCCTCCTTAAAATTTTGTTTCATTAATATTTTTCTTGCGTTCACAACTTTTTTGTATCTTTTCCGCTTAAAAGTATAAAAACACCCAGCACAGCTGAGAGTATGGATGCTGTAAATATCCCTACTTTTGCAATTTGAATCAATTGGGGATCTGAATAGGCAAGGTCTGAAATAAAAATGGACATGGTAAACCCAATACCTGCCAACAAAGCAGCTCCATAAATATCACGGAAACTCATGCCTTCAGGAAGAGCTGCCAGCCTCAGTTTAATAATCAAATGGCTGAAAATAGAGATCCCGATAAATTTTCCCAGCACAAGCCCGGCAATGATGCCAACGGAGACAGGATGCAAAATCATGTTCATGATATTGCCTTCAATGCGAACACCTGCATTGAACAATGCAAACACAGGTATAACAATAAAAGCGGATATGGGATGAAGGATATGCTCCAGCCGCTGGAGGGGGGTATGGGCCTCATTGCCCAGGGTCTCAATTTTTTCAATTAAATGGGCCTGTTCTTTTGTCAGTAATTTTGAATCATTTTGTTTTGCAGCCTCAAATTTTGTAAGCAGGGCGTGAAGACTCTCTATATAATCAATTTCACTGATTTTGGCTTTGGCAGGAATGGTAAATGCAATGAGAACCCCTGCAATGGTAGCATGCACCCCGGAGAAAAAGAAGGTAAGCCAGACACCCACAAGCCCTATGAACCAGTAAAACAGTGTGGAGCGGATTCCCATTCTATTACCTGAAATCAAAACAATAATGGCAGCCATGGCAAGGCCAAGCTGCATATAATTGATGGTATCTGTATAAAAAACAGCAATCACAAGAATCGCACCCAGATCATCTGCAATGGCCAGGGCAGTTAAAAATATTTTTAGATTGATGTTCACCCGGCTGCCGAGCAGGGCAAGGATACCAAGGGCAAAAGCAATATCCGTGGCCATGGGGATTCCCCATCCAGCTGAATAATCCGGATTGCCGGCATTGAATATGAAAAATACCACTGCCGGAATCACCATACCACCAACGGCTGCCATAACCGGAAGGGCTGCTTTTTTTATTGAGGAAAGCTCGCCTCCCATGACTTCCCGTTTGATCTCAAGGCCGATGGTAAAAAAGAAAAGTGCCATGAGCCCGTCATTGACCCAGTGGTGGAGGGAAAAATGGAAATCGCCAAAGGTTGTACCGAGTCGAATCTCATGGGTCAGGTAGTGGTATAAATCATAGAAAGAGGAGTTTGCCCATATAACAGCAATCAATGTGGCAAGAATCAAAAGGATTCCCCCCAGGGTCTCCTGCCCTATGAATTGTGATATCCTGAAAAAGGAGACCGATTTTTTATCTGTTTGTGTCAACTCTTTTATTCTTTACACGCTTTCTTACTTTTTATGGGGTGTTGTCAGATCGACTACAGTGTACCTGATATGAGATTTTATAAAAAAAATTTATGGAAAGTCAACAAAATATTTAAAGAGGCAGTCTGCCTGAAGTTTTGGACGGGTTTGGGTGCCTGCCATGAAAATGATTTGATTTTGTTGAAATTGATGGTCTTTATATGTTCAATTTTACGGGATACGGGATAAAACCGATAATAAAGTTTTACACCTTGGAACTATCCCTTTAAGAGGAGAATCTCTCTCTATTTGGTCCAACCTGGGAACTAATGGAACTTAATAAGAAAAAAATTAAACCTGCCACCCATATAAACACTCCATTTATTCAATTGATTGAGAAAATGTCGGGGTGTTTTTTTATTTTGTTCCCATGGATTTAGGCATTGGCGCTGCCACAACATAACCTTTTGCACAGGTTTTATTGTCTGCTATGACTTTTGCCTCTAATATGACTTTTTTCTTTGTTACTTCGCTTACTTTAGCGCGGATTTCAAGCTCCATGCCAAGGGGTGTTGGTGCAAGATAATCTACTTTTAGAGATGCTGTAACAAATCTTAAGGCTGGTTCGGTATCCATACCTCTGCCTTCTGATTTATAAGTGGCTGCAACAGCGGTTCCAACACAATGGCAGTCAATTAAAGAGGCAATCAAGCCTCCATAAACATAGCCCGGGAGAGCAATATGATTTTCATTGGGGAAAAATTTTGCAACACTTTCATCCCCATCCCAATAGCTTTTTATCTGTAAACCGTGTTCATTGAGTCTTCCACAGCCGTAACAATGGCTGAAATCTTCTGTGTAATAGTCTTGAAATGCTTTTTGAATCACTTTTTATTTTTCCTTTAACAATAATCTTCAGTAATGTCCGGTTAGTTTATTGCAAGGGGAATTAAAATGCAAATATTTTAAATTTGTCAGTAGTGTCAGCAGTGCAGTGAAACAGGGCTTAGACGATTATGACACTCCTGATAATGGCAATTTTGATCCTATGAAAGGAGCTATTTACTTGATTTTAGTATTGAAAAACAGCACTGCCCCAGGAAAAGCCAATACCTGCGGTCACCATCACAATTATATCTCCTTTTTTAACCCTCTGCTCCTTTTTTGCCATGTAAAGATTCAAAAAAATATCCTGGCCTCCAAAGTGTCCAAATTGTTTTAAATAGTCTGCAGAGGAAGCTTTAACAGGAATATCAAGCTCATTGAGAAGCAGTGTCTGTACCTTGAGATTGTTGTTGACCATAGAAAGGTATGAGACATCAGAGGGTGCAAATCCGCTTTTTTTTAACGCCCCTTTAACGGCATTGACAAGGCCGGGATAATAGATATCCTTGAACTCGTCTCTTGCTTTTGCACGGTCTTTGCACACATAGATGTGCTGCCCTTTTTCCAGGGTTTCTTTTGAGGCTGGTGTATAAAGCCCGCCCGCTTCAACCCACCACAAGTCATGGAAATCTCCCCTGGTAGTTACCTGGGTTCCAAGAGGTGAAAAATCATCACACCCTCTGCTGAAAATAACAGCGCCTCCCCCGTCTCCGAAAAATACCGAATCAGCAGCATGAAACCGGGTAAACTGGCTCCATTTATCGCCGGTGACAAGCATAACATTGTCAATGCCTTCATCAAGGGCAATATATGCCTTGGCCATCTGTACTGCTGTTAACATACCACAGCACCCTTGGGCGATATCAAAGGCTAAAGCATTTTTTGCTCCTACTTCATGCTGAATTTTTCCTGCAGTGTCCGGAATAATGTGGTCAGGAATTCCGGCACCACAGTAGATAATGGCATCAATCTCAAGGGGATTTATCACTGAATTTTCAATTGCTTTTCTGGCAGCTTTTACAGCCATATCCGAAGGGAACTCATTGTCAGCAGCTTCCCGTACTGTTTCAGCTCCCAGAGCCTCAGCAACAAATTCAGGGATGCCGCTTTTTTCTGCAAGTTCTTTGACCAATATTTTTTTTTCAGGCATGTAAAATCCCATGCCGCTGATACCGCAGTTCACTGTTTTTGACATAAAAAATATCTCCTCTTATTCCCCTTTAAAATTTGG
>JBDLIV010000265.1:0-3510 GCA_039714675.1 Thermodesulfobacteriota bacterium | reverse complement strand
CTGGTCAATTCTTGCCTGGCGCCTGGCTGAAACTTCTTCTATTCTCATTTTAGGCATGCCTGATTCAATGGCTTTTGCCATGCCGCCAAGTTCCTCGATTTCCTTTAAAATTTTTCTTACTTCATCAATGATATTCTGGGTCAGGGTCTCAACATAATATGATCCTCCAAGGGGATCAACTACATCGCAGATACCAGACTCTTCCTGGACAAGTATCTGGGTATTTCTTGAAATCCTTGCAGACAATTCCGTGGGAAGCCCCACAGCTTCATCAAATGAGTTGGTATGAAGGCTCTGGGTTCCTCCAAGCACGGCTGACAGGCATTCAAGGGTTGTTCTTACAACATTATTATAAGGATCCTGCTGGGTCAGACTCCAGCCTGAAGTCTGGCAGTGGGTTCTGAGCATTTTGGATTTTGGATTTTTTGGATTAAACTGATCCATGAGTTCTGCCCACAAAAATCTTGCTGCCCGTAACATGGCAATATCCATGAAAAAATTCATGCCGATTCCAAAAAAGAAGGAGAGTCTTGGGGCAAATTTATCAATATCAAGTCCTGTGTCCAAGGCAGCTTTGACATATTCAAGACCGTCAGCCAGGGTAAATGCTGCCTGGAGAACCGAATCAGCTCCTGCTTCCATAATATGGTATCCACTGATACTTATGGAGTTGAATTTTGGCATGTTCTCAGAGCAGAATCCTATGATATCAGAGATAATCCTCATGGACGGTGTTGGTGGATAAATATATGTATTGCGGGTCAGATACTCTTTTAAAATATCATTCTGGATTGTCCCCATGAGCTGTTCATGCTTAACTCCCTGCTCTTCGGCTGCAACAATGTAACCTGCAAGAATCGGCAGTACCGCACCATTCATGGTCATGGAGACAGACATCTGATCCAGAGGGATCTGATCAAACAAAATTTTCATATCTTCCACAGAGTCAATGGCAACTCCTGCTTTTCCTACATCACCTGCAACCCTTGGATGATCAGAGTCATAACCCCTGTGGGTGGCAAGATCAAAGGCGACAGATAAGCCTTTTTGGCCTGCTGCAAGATTTTTACGATAAAATTCATTGGATTCTTTTGCAGTTGAAAATCCTGCATACTGACGGATAGTCCAGGGGCGGCCCGCGTACATGGTTGCCATGGGTCCCCTGACAAAGGGTTCAAATCCCGGCAGGTTATCTGTAAATTCAACATTTTTAAGATCTTCTGCCGTATATAAAGGTTTGATATCTATCCCTTCCGGAGTTTTTTTTGTTAATGATTCAAGGGGTTTTCCTCTAAGCTGTTTTTCTGCAAGTTCTTTCCAACTATTCATATCCGACATAATTATCCTCCAATTCCTTAATTCCATTCTGGTTATTTGCTTTATAAGGTATCTATTTTACCTCTTACAGGATGCCATAGCAAATATTCAGTTTCTATTAATTTAGTATTTTCCTATCTTTCACAAAGTTCTACTAATACTCCTGAAGTAGCTTTAGGATGTAAAAAGGCAATTTTTGCACCACCAGCACCTTTACGTGGAACTTGATCAATCAATTGAATGCCTTTCTCTTTAAGCTCTGCAAGGGCATCTTCAATATTTTCAACTCTGAATGCCACATGCTGAATTCCCTCGCCTTTTTTTGCAATATATTTGGCAATGGGGCCATCATCGGATGTGGATTCCAACAGTTCAACTTCGCTTTCACCAACAGGCAAAAATGCAGTGGTTACTTTTTGCGCTTCAACGGTTTCAGTACCTTCCATCTCAAGTCCCATTGCATCCATCCAGAAATTTTTCTTTTCATCAATGCTTGATACTGCAATGCCAAGATGATCAATTTTAAGTATTTTCATGTTTTCTCTCCTAAGTTTCTTGTAAAATTATAATAATTTATAGATGGTTCAAGCTCTGAAAGTCAACCATAAACTTCCACAAATGTTTTGAGATATTTTATACTGCCGGTTCATTTTAATTGTCAAAAAGGTTGATGATTGTTATATCAAATTTTCAGGAATACTTTTTATAATCAACTTTTTTTTTGATCTTAATTGATTTGTAATTAGTTAATAATTTTTAATTTTAAAGTAAAAAAAAATGATGACAACTGAATTTTTCAACACACCGGAACAGGAAATTGCAAACAGAATTGTCTGTCTGAAACAAAAAATGGAAGATAACAATACCCAGGCTTTGTTTTTAACCCATAAGCCTGATATTTTCTATTTTTCAGGTACTGCCCAGGACTGCTATCTCTATATCAGCCTTGATCATGAACCCCTTTTATTTGTTAAAAGATATTTTCCCAGGGCAAAGCAGGAGAGCTGTTTGAAAAATATTTTTCAGATCTCTTCGGTAAAACAGATACCGGAAAAGATCAGAGACCTGCATTTAAAACTACCAAAAACATGCGGTCTTGCCTTTGATGTTGTTCCTGTAAGAGATTTTCATTTTTATCAGACACTGTTTGACTCCACCAGGTTTATGGATTGTACTCACATTATAAATGAATGCAGGCAGATCAAATCAAGTTATGAAATTGAACAGATAAAAAATGCAGGCAGGCTTTCTGAAAAAACCTTTGCCTATATTGAGGAAAATATCAGGCCCGGGATTTCAGAAATGGAATTTGCCGGGGAATTTGAAACTTTTTCACGAAAATTTGGGCATTCAGGAACATTGCTTAACAGGCATTACAGGGCAGATGGCTTCCCCTTTCACCTGTTGAGCGGTGAAAGTGGAGGTTTTGCAGGTTCCCTGGATTCACCCTGCTGTGGAACAGGTACATCCATTACCCATCCATATGGTGCAGGAGCAAAAATAATTCAAAAAAACGAGCCTGTTCTTATTGATTTTTCAACAGTTTTAAATGGATATCATATGGATGAAACCAGAATGTTTGTCATGGGAGATATGGAGCCAAAAGCCATGGATGCCTCAAAAGCTTCCATGGAAATTCTTTATTCTATTTTATCTAAAATGAAACCAGGGGAAGCTATGGGTGAAATCTTTGACAATGCAGTACAATTAGCTGGGCATATGGGATACAAAGATCAATTTTTAGGACTTCCGGATTTGAAATCCATTTTTATAGGACATGGTGTTGGCCTTGAACTTGTGGAGAATCCCATTATTTCCAAGGGGAAAAAAGGTATCCTTCAACCCGGTATGGTCTTTGCTGTTGAACCAAAATTTATCTTTGAAAACAGGTTTGCAGCAGGCATTGAAAGTGTTATTCAAGTAACAGATAAAAGTGCACGGTTTTTGAGCACAACACCCCATAAAATTTTTACATGTTGAAAAGATTCTATGGTTAAAAAGAGCCAGGATATAAGGATATAAATGGACAATATAATTATAGATAAAGTTTTTTCCAACCTTGATAAAAACCTTATAAAAATTGTACAAAACCGCATTGATTCTTTTAAGGAGAGTCTGCAAAAAAAAGAGTTGCACATTGATCTTCATCCTGATCTTCAATCTGATCTAATAAAGGTTTTTCTTTTCAGTGAA
>JBDLIV010000264.1:0-3551 GCA_039714675.1 Thermodesulfobacteriota bacterium | reverse complement strand
CATTTAAAGAATGGAAGACGTTTGGGAGGAATGGTAACTTTTTGTCCGGTTTTTGGGTTGCGGCCTGTGTAGCTTTTATACTCTTTTATATGAAAACTGCAAAAGCCTCTTATTTCTACTCTTTCACCTTTGCTAAAAGAATCTGAAAGGGAGTCAAAAAATATTTTAATAACCTCTGCAGCTTCATGTTTTGTCAGGTTTGCTTTCTCTTTCAGTGTTGAAATCAGTTCAAGTTTATTCATATTTCCTCTTTATATCCTTAAAATTGTGCAATCTATTTTTTTTAGATGGTTTTAATTATAATCCAATAAAAAGTCAAGGACTTATGCTAATAGATCAGAAATTATTTCAACGTTGTCTTCTAAAACTTCAACTCCAGCATATTGTCCGAGAATATCTATTTTTATAATAACCCTGTTCTGACCTTTATATCTTATAAATTCACCCTTTGCCCCTGCCATGGGACCTTCAAGGATCATAACAAGATCTCCTTTTTTTATACGGATATTTGCCCCTGTGATAAGATCCATATTTGCATTTGTTAAGATTCTTAAGGACTCTATTTGTGATGAAGGCACTGGTACCGGATCCGACTTGTTCCCAAGCAGTCTCACAGCCCCAACAGTTTTTAGAATGTTGAGCTGATCACTGTTTTTAAAGGTTGACTGCACAAAAATATACCCTGGGAAAAGTGGAACTTCTATCATGAGATTTCTGTCTTTTCGTCTGCTTTTCTTTTTTATTTTGGGTAAAAATGCTTCTATGTTTTTTTTTACAATATTGTTGAAAACTGTCTGCTCGAAATTGCTTTTTGTTAAAAGAGCAAACCAGTTTAATTTTTCAATCATTTGTGCCAAACCCTCCGATTCCATGAAGATTGATAAAAAAGGTAATACTCTGTTCGTCGTCAGATTCTGAAAAATAGAGATTAAATGTCCAGCATGATTTTTCCAAAGATAACCCTGCTCTGGTTTCCACTGTGTTTTTCTCTTCAAGGTTTTGTTCAATGGAACAGTAGGCACTCAATTCATCGGTAATATTTATATTAATTCTTGAATACAAGGATTCCAACTCGTCTGTTGAATATCGATATTCTGTCTTTAACACATCCCCTCTATTGTCTTTGAGAGTGGATCCAATATTCAGGGTTTTAAAATGGCTGTCATAGGGAGACCAGGAAAGATCCATGTCAAGAGTGAAAAAACTACAGGGCTTTAATTCAGTATCAAGAAAAATATCAGAGAACGGCTCTGATTCATCATCCCGTTTTTTTTTAATATCATAGGTTTGATAAACCTTGATATAGGCAAAATCACGATAGGTTAACTTTTCTTTACCTTCAGAAGTTACAGTTGATTCTCTTGAGGTAAAATTATTGGTCAAAGACCAGGTGAGAATATTTTGCTCTTCTATTCTATCAAGGTCGTCAAAGAAAGGCAGATCATCTTGAATAATGCTGGGAATAAACTCATATTCAAGTTTTGGGATAACCTCATGCTGGATTTTATCAGCAAAATCACTGTTCAGGTTAAATACTTTATTGAGTTTTGTGGATAATTCAGCCCCTATATCATACATCTCTCTTGTTCTAAAATTATCAGAGTTGTCGTTAATATCAGTGAAATTATTGGAATACCAGATGGTTTCCCTCACCCCGAGTGAGGGTTCAAAATTAAAAGTTTTGCCAAGTTTCCAAGGTAGATAGATTCTGGGATGTATATCTGCACGCTGCCCTTTTACTTTTGTCTCTGTTGTATCTTTTCTGTAAAAAGATCGATATTCAGTGTCAAGGGTATAAAAGAATTTCGAAGTAGTGACCTGTTGTCTCGAAGCATTAAATAAAACAGCTGGAAGTGTCTGTAAAGTTGTGTCTTCTGTGTTTTGACGTCGGGCACGAACATTATCATACCATAATGCATCAATATTAAATGAGTAATTAGACCAAGTTTTGTTAATGTTCAGCTTGTTTTCCCGGGTGTAGTCATCATATTCATTCAAATCTCTGCCAAACTCTTTTTCAAAATATTCGTTTGTTTGCCTGTATCCTGTAAAGCCATCCTGAAATTCATGGAGATAGTCTTCATCACTGACTACATCAATATCAAGTTTAGCAGTAAATCCATGGGTCAGATCCTGATCATGTTTCATTCTAAACCAGAATCGATCATGGTTTGTCCTCTGGGGGGTAGCAGAAAAGCTATAATCTTTTGTAGCATCGGTTCCATCATCTATTTTCTCATCATCGAGAAAATCAAAAAACAGAGAGCCTTTTGTTTTTTTATCCATGATATATCGAAATTGTGTCCCAAGTTTTACTCCCCGATCCGACATATAGTCTGCGTAAATAGTTGCATCTGAATTTCTTGATATGGCTATAAAAAGAGGTTGTTCAAGTTCCAAGCCTTTTCTGCCCGATGATGTAACCCTGGGGAAAAGAAAACCTGTCTGACGTTTTCTTTTAACTGGAAATCGAAGATAAGGGCTGTAGACCACAGGAAGTTTTTTTGCCCATAGAACAGTATTTGTTGCAGAGCCATAGCCCTCAATAGTGACTTTTATATTCTCCCCTGTAATTTTCCAGTCAGGGGATTCTCCTGCACATGATGTAACAGAACCTTTTTGGGCACTATAGGTTAATTCCCCAGTTTTTTGGATATTTTCACCCTTTATATAAAAATGATTTTTTTGAACAAAAATAGTGCCTTTGTCTATAACACCAGTCTGAGTTACAAGATTTAGAGTCATGGCATTACATGAAACAGAGTCTTCTCCCGAGATCAAAAGAACATTGCCCTTGGCAGAAGCATCCTTGGTTTTATTTGAGAACTCAACATAGTCACCTTCAAGCCGGGTTTTGCCCCCTGTGATAACCACATTCTCTTCAGCAATATAGATATCCTTTTTTTGATCAAAGGTCACTTTTTTTGCAGAAATATGCCAGGATATCTCTTCTGGATTTTCTGGTATAGAAGAGCCTGCTGCTGCAAACCTGTCGGGGAGAATAAGAGTATAAAAAAGAGAAAACAGGACAAACAATCGCAGATGTTTCTGTTGTAACAAGTTACACATTTATTCCTTAGTTAAAAATTGCGCATCATTTAAAATTATTGTATAAAGCCATTTTAAACTTTAAAAGTCAAGTTTTGACTATAATGTTTTATGGTTTGATCACTTTTATGGGTATCAGGGTAGAGGGTAAATAAAATATGACATTTTCAATTATTGATTCCATTGGGAATACACCCATTGTTGAAATAAAAAATATCAATCCTGTAAAAGGGGTTAAAATTTTTGCCAAACTTGAATATATGAATCCAGGAGGTTCTGTTAAAGACAGAGCAGCTCTTTATATGATTGAAGAGGCAGAAAAAAGCGGTGAGTTGACCAAAGATAAAATTGTTATTGAGGCTACCAGCGGCAATACAGGAATAGGTCTTGCCATGATTTGTGCAGTAAAGGGCTATAATCTTGCCCTTACCATGGCTGAAAATGCCAGTGTTGAGAGAATAAATATTTTGCGGGCAAGGGGAGCAAAGATTATATTAACTCCA
>JBDLIV010000263.1:0-3566 GCA_039714675.1 Thermodesulfobacteriota bacterium | reverse complement strand
GACTGGTTCATGTGGAGCTAATTTTTCAAGCCAGACATCATAATCATGGTGCAGACCTGATTCATCATCATTAATAAATACTGAGGCTGTGATGTGCATAGCATTAATAAGCACAAGTCCTTCAGTTATTCCACTTTTATTAATGCAATTTTGAATATCAGGAGTGATATTGATAAAAGCCCTTCTTGTTGGAATTTCAAACCATAATTCTTTTCTGTATGTTTTCATAAAATTAACTCCAGTTTTGTTAATCAATTATTTGCTATAGGAATAAAACATATAAAAAATTAATTTACAAGGAATTGAAGTTTTTGAAATTGAGACTGATAACAATATTCCGGATAAATTACAATTGACAGGTAATGCAGAAATTCAGGTTTTTCATAATTCTGAATGTCAGTATCCAAAATAAAATTCTTGACCATTGGTTAATATAGGCTTTAAATGGTCAGAACTATTAATCAATTTAAATGGATTAAAGATGAATAATTTTCAATCTGCTTTACACCGTCGATTTAATTTTTTTGGCAAAAATGGTTGGTTGTTTGCAGTGCTATTGGTATAATTCAATATTTTATCCAGGAAAGGTTTTAAATGGGACAAAAAATATTTGTTACCGATTTTGACGGTACTTTATTAAATGATAATAAAACTATCTCCGGGAAGGATCTTGATACACTTCAGGAGCTGAAGCGTAGAAATGTTATCATAGCAGTTGCAACCGGCCGGTCAGCTTGTTTATTTAAAAAGGCTCTATTGGAAATTGGGGCAGGTGAGGATTATCAGGATTTTCCCATCAACTATGTTATCTTTTCAACTGGTGCCGGCATCATGGAATTTCCTGCCGACAAGTTGATTTATCAGAAAGCAATTGACTATTTAGATATTCAAAAAATTACAACTTATTTTGATTATCGCCGGTTGGATTATATGGTGCATAAAGCCATACCAGATACCCATGTTTTTGTTTATAAATTTTTTGGTGACCATAATCCTGACTTTGATGCAAGGCTTGCTCTGTATAAAAAATTTGCACAACCATTTCCTGAATCTTTTGAAAACTTTGGCTCTGCTACACAGGTGCTGGGCATTATCCCCGTGGGGAAATCGCCTGATCAGATTGATATTATTCAGCAGGAGTTATCAGACTTCAGTGTGATTCATGCAACATCTCCACTGGATCATCAATCATCATGGATAGAGGTGTTCCATAAAGATGTCTCAAAGAGCAAGGCGGTTGCCTGGCTTTTAAATCGGTTGGGAATCATGAAACAAGATGTTATATCTGTTGGAAATGATTATAATGATGAAGATCTGCTTTCCTGGTCTGGACAGGCATATGTGGTTAACAATGCACCAGATTCCCTGAAAAGAAAATTTAAAAGCGTATTGTCAAATAATCATTCAGGGGTGACCCATGCAGTTGTGCTCTCCAGGCTTTTTGTCAGATAAAGATACTTTGAAGCCATTTAAAAGGAGACTGTCTGTTTTTATAAGCTTTAAACTAATGAAGCTTTGTGCCAATATAAGTAAAAACATTTTAATGTTGAGTTCTTTACTAGTTGAGTGTTATTTTATCACAAGAGAGAATTATAAAGTATTAATCATAAATTGTTACAGGAGATTATATAGATGAAAAAATTTATTTTTACGGGTTTAAGCCTGTTGATAATCCTTAGTTTTGCTTCCTGCGCCACCACACAAAACAAACAGCAACAGGGTACTGCTGTAGGGGCAGGTGTAGGAGCAGGTGTTGGTGCTATTCTCGGCCAGGTTATTGGTGGGGATACAGAAGCTACCCTGATTGGGGCTGGAATTGGAGCTGCTCTGGGAGGCCTTGCCGGTAACCAGATCGGACGTTATATGGATTTGCAGGAGCAAGAGTTAAGAGATGCCATTGCTGCTTCAGAGGCTGCCAGTATTAGAAGGGAACAGGATATTTTAAGGGCAACTTTCAAAGGTGAAGCTTATTTTGATTACGATTCAAGTCAGCTTAAACCAGGTGCCTTTACAGAGCTTCAAAGAATAGCTGATGTTTTAAATAAATATCCCCAGACAACCATTGAAATTGGTGGTCATACAGATACAAGGGGTTCAGAATTATACAACCAGACTCTCTCTTCCAAAAGAGCTGAGACAGTAAAAAATGCATTAATACAAAATGGAGTTGCCCCTGAAAGAATGACAGCCATAGGTTATGGTGAGTCACGTCCCATATCATCGGATCATGCAATGAACCGACGGGTTGAGATTGTTATTGCTCCCATAAGACAGGGTTAAACCCTCTCTCTGAGGTGTTAAATAATTTTGCTGGAGATAAACTCACCCAAAAAAAAATATTTTTCATTTACTATTGTTGATAGTGATTACGGAACATGTTATGCTAAAAATTAATTATTCATCTTTATTTGGAGGTTTCTATGCAAATATCAATTACTTTCAAAAACATTGACTCATCAGATGCTCTAAAATCCCAAATTCATGAAAAATTCGGCAGGTTAGACAAAATGTTTGATAGTCCGGCAGATGCAAATATTGTTCTGTCCGTCGAAAAATTACGTAATATCATTGAATTGAATTTAAGTTGTGACAAGATGAAAATTCGTATGAAAGAAGAGACTGAAAATAACATGTATGCAGCCATTGATGCAATTACAGATAAGGTCAAAGCTCAAATAAGGAAGTTCAAAGATAAACAACGACGGCATCTCGCAGGAGATAAACAGAGTATTAAAACCAGTGCCATGGAATTAGAAGGATTTGAAGACAACAATAGTTGAAATAGTTAGTGTTTAATCTAAGATCTAATTTTTCTCCCAAAGGGGATCAGCCAAAAGCCATTGAGTATCTTTCAAAGGGTGTTGTTAATGGTGATAAACATCAGGTCCTTCTTGGGGTGACAGGTTCGGGCAAAACTTTTACCATGGCAAATATTATTGCCAGGGTTGAAAAACCAAGCCTTGTTATTGCTCCCAATAAAACCCTTGCAGCACAACTTTACAGTGAATTCAAGCTGCTTTTTCCTGATAACTGTGTGGAGTATTTTGTCTCCTATTATGATTATTACCAGCCTGAAGCCTATATCCCATCCAGTGATACCTATATACAAAAAGATTCATCAATTAATGATGCCATTGATAAAATGCGGCATTCAGCCACAAGATCTGTGCTTGCAAGAAAGGATGTTATTGTTGTAGCAAGTGTTTCATGTATTTACGGCCTTGGTGCTCCTGAAGATTATCTGGATCTGAGGATAACCATGGCCGTTGATATGGATATCTCACGGGACAAGTTGTTAGAGAGCTTTGTCAATATTCAATATACCCGTAATGATACAGATTTCCACCGTGGGGTATTCAGGGTCAGAGGAGACAGGGTGGAGATTTTTCCAGCCTATGAAGAAGACAAGGCAGTGCGTATTGATTTCTTTGGAGATACAATTGAAGGGATCTGGGAGATTGATCCTTTGAGAGGGGATGTGTTGAGAAGCTTTAACGAGATGGTGATTTATCCGGCTTCCCACTATGTAACTAAAAAACAGACCAGAAAACTGGCTGTTGAGAGAA
>JBDLIV010000262.1:0-3573 GCA_039714675.1 Thermodesulfobacteriota bacterium | reverse complement strand
TATTATGAATCTTTGCATGAGCTTCCCCTTATTGCCAACCTTGTTGCACGCAAAAAGCTCTATGAAATGAATGTGGTTATTTCCGATACAGCAGAGTATGGATGCTATCTTTTTAACCATGCTGCTTTACCCCTGTTAGCGGAGAACTTCATGGGAAAAATTGATGCCGATGTCATAGGCCGCGGTCTTGACCTTGAAAACAATGGGGTTGATAATGTTAAGCTTATCAATGTTAATGATGCCATAAATAATACCGGTGTTGAAAAAATAGGTATGAAACTGCGTGCATATATGGGTGCCATGAAACCCATTGCCTGAAACTTGGCCTCTACCTGATTGGCATACAGACAGCCGGGAGCATTATGCTCCTACAGGTTTCCAAAGCCCGTTATCACACCAGATTCTTGAAAAATATTCACCTGGTTTAAGGACTTTTTTATCAAGATCCATAAGGTTGATCCTGTCAGGCGAATGAAATTCAGGGTCCCAGGGCTCAATTATAACAGGCCCATTGTCTGATGGAAGCATTATGGGTGAAATTGGTTTGCCCCAGGGACGGGCAATGATTTCTTTTTTCAGTTCAGCAAGATCTGAGAATTTTGAAAGCTGGGTCAGAGTGACAACTGTTGGCGGGCTTAACGGGGTTTGAGCCGTCAGGTTTTGTTCAAGCGCGGCTTTTGGTGTCAGCCATATGCCATGCTTGGTCTCAATGTTATCAGGTTCACATGTCTGGTTGTCCGGCATAATGGCAATGAAAAACCGTGTATTAAAACGTTTTTTCATATTTCTGGGACTGATCCAGTGGGACCAACAGCCAAGACTTGATAATAAAAGTATCCAGTTGTCCGTCTGTATCCGGGGCTTGAACCACTCTTTTAACAATCCTTTTTCCATCCGTAATGATGCCATTTGTTTAAAATTATCCTGGGTTTTCCCTTTTGAAGACGCAATAAGCACACCCGCCTCTTCAAGCGTTTCTCTTATGGCAGCCACACCAAAGGCCAGGGCTTCTTCTGCATCAAATGTATCATTGCAAAGCCGCTGTTCAATCCGGGATTTAGAAAGATCAATGCTGTTCTGCCAGTCAGAAAGCCTCCTGTCCTGTTCATCCACTGTTCCGCCGGGAAATACATACATACCATCCATAAATCCTGATTTTGTACTTCTCTTCAAAAGATAGATTTCAAGGCTGTTGTTTCTTTCCCGTGCCAGTATTACGGTTGATGCATCTCTTAAAGGTGGTGATGAAGACATCGAATATTCCCTATAATTTTTGCCAAAGGCATTTTGTTTAAATTCAGATTTTCATATATTTTTAATGAAAAAAAGATTAATTGAAAAACAGTTTTTTTGCAATATTAATCAGGCAATCCTTTAGACTAACATAGGTAAACCTTATTCTGTGCCTATAAAAGGAGTCAGGTAAAGAAAACCAGCTGTGCTTACACAATAGACTGAATTTTTTTTTCCGCTTTTCGTGCTTTATCCAGGTAGCCTTTTATTTCAGGGTCATCCGGTTTAATTTTTAACGCCTCTTCCCATTTTTCAATGGATGCCTTAATATCTCCCTGTCCGAAAAGCTGTAATCCTTCATTGGTGAGGAGTTTAACCAGCTTTTCCATTATGGCTTTATGGGAGGGTACAACGGAAAGGCCATGTAGCCAAGATTCCTTTGCCAGCTTAAGCCTGCCGTTCTCAAAATAGGTGTTGCCCGTCTTTAGATAATAATCTGCCAGCTTTAAATCATCTATGGCCAGATCTTTTTTAATTAATTTTTTTTTAATTAATTTTTTTTGGTTTGATGTTTTGTGGAATTTTTTTATATCAATGGAATTCAAATTCTGTTGCAGTAAAAGAGATTGCTTGTGGTAGGGATATATTTTTAGTGCTTTCTCAATATGATGCTGAGCTTTATCTTTATCACCGTTTGACAATTCAACAATGCATTGTTGCAGATACCACTGAACAGTCACCAGCCGGTTATTGATACGCCAGAGCAGTTTTCTTGTCAAGGGATCTTCCAAAAGTTTGGGATCTGACTCAAGAATTGCCATCAAGGCTTTGTTGTATTGTTTTTCTTTATAAAGCGTTTGGGGCGTAACAATGGTGGTTAGGGGAGTTGTTTCTGGAACAAGCGGTTTTGTTTTTACATGCTTATTCAAGGTGCACGCGCTTAAAAAGAACATCATGGAAAGAGTGATAAAAATTGCGATACGTGTCATTGAAAAAATCCTAATTTAAAGTAGTCTGATTTTTGTTTTGGGATTTCTTTGAGAGGGAGTCATCATAAAACCAGATTCTTTCCTGGAGTGTGATGGCAATTTGCTTATCAAGCGATTCGCGACTCTCAAAAGACGGATGGATTTCCAGAAAAGCATCAACAACATCCGGGTCAAACTGTTTTCCTTTTTCTTCCTTTATAATATTCAGTGCTTTTTTTTCTGCCATCTGTTTTCTGTAGGGACGGTTGGATGTCATAGCATCATAACAGTCTGCAACAGCCAGGATTTTGCCTTCCTGACATATTTGGCTTCCGTGAAGGCCATTGGGATATCCATTGCCATCAAACCGTTCATGGTGAACAATGATAATATCCCTTTCTCTGCTAAGAAAAAGTACGGGTTCTAAAATCTGCCAGGCAATCTCAGGGTGACGGGCAATATGATAAAACTCTTTTGAATCCAGATGACCAGACTTACAGAGGATTTTCTTGTCAACACCAATTTTTCCCAAATCATGCAGCTTTCCTGCCAGGATTAATCGTCTTATACGGGGTGTCTCCATTCCCATGTGTAGGGCAATCTTCTCTGAATAATAGGCGACCCGGTCACAATGCCCTCTTGTGTAAGGATCTTTGGCCTCGACAGCAGCACTGAGCGCCATTACAGACTGTAGATATCCTTCTTCAGTACGTTGAATAGAATGATCCAAATCCTCGGTCATCTTGTTAAATATTTTACCAAGGTTTCGGATCTCTTCTCCTCCGATTTCCTGGATTCGTACATTTAAATCACCTTGTCCGATTCTAATGGCAGCCTGACTCATTGCATCTAACGGTTCAAGCAGGTTGCCAATGACATGAATGAAGAAATAACAGACGAAACCATTAGAGACAAGGATTATAATCAAAAGCCACATCTTAAAATTATGCGTTTTTTTAAGCACGGGGGAGATATCCATGGTTAACAATGCCGTGCCGATCTGCTTACCGTTGACGATGATGGGCTTAATCTCTTTTAATTGATTTTCCTCTGGAATATCGGATTTTTTCTGAACACTGTTTTTAGGAACAACAGAGTTTCCGATTTTTTTTATATCTGAATGGATAAGTGCTTTTCCTTCATGGTCCAAAACAGCTGCAGACAATACATCTGGATTCTTAAGTTCGGTAAAGACTAAAACACTTAGCTGCATTTCATTACTGTCCAACAAAGCTGCTGCTGCATTTTTAGCAAGATTTTGAGACAGAAGATTTGTATTTTCTTTTAGCTGATTTAAGAGAAAATCTTTTTTGTGTTCATAAAAAGTGGCACCGGCAAGGGTGGACAGCGCAATGGTAAGAGAACAAAACAG
>JBDLIV010000261.1:0-3578 GCA_039714675.1 Thermodesulfobacteriota bacterium | reverse complement strand
CAAATTGACCTGGTTTGGCTTTTTGTGATATGCGTGGAGCTTCTATTTCATTAAGGATAATGGTTCCTTGAGCCATCTCCTCACGATTTACAATTTTTGGCATTTTCTCCTCCTGTTTAATTCCAAATCTTTATTTTTCAGTCCATAACTAAAAAATTCAATGTTTGCTGTTTATATAGTACCTAACTTAAAAGCACCAGTTTTTAGTTTAGTACCACTTATAATAAATCCTTCTTATAATAAAATCCTCCTATTCTATAAAGAAAAAAACAATAAAAGCAAGCTTAAAACAACAAATCAGCACAACACTAATTAAAATAATAAATCCTACCATAATAGTATGGTTTTATTTGGGTTGACAAATGTAAACTTCTTATCATACAAAGGATTCGGCGGTAGTAAAAAGCATTATAAAAACAGATGGAGAAGGTGAAAGTTTATTGATTAAATAAACGTCACGATAGGCTTGAAATGGCCTCCTCACTCCGAAACAAAGCATGAAAGTGTTAATTTTGGTTTTATAAAAGCTTGAGTAATATATAAATATAAAAAAAAAATAATATAAAAATCAGGAAAATTATATTAAGGGAAATAAAATGGAGAAGCTCAAAATACTATTAAAATGGTACAATCTTACAGCTGTTATTGTAATCTTGTTTGTTGCTGTTGCTTTTGCAAGTATTGAATCAAAAGGTGTTGAAAAGACAAGACCTGATATTATCAACATAGATTCCATAAAAGTATTTGGCGATCTTGAACGGCCTTCTGTTCTTTTCCTCCATGACAAACATACTGATGCTGTTGAGAAATCAGGAGGTGACTGCAAGACCTGCCATACAAGTGAAAATGATAAAATGTCACAAAAATTTATGGGCTGGGATGACAAAAATCAGAAAGCTGCAATGGATAATTTTCATATCAATTGTATTGGATGCCATGAAGAGACATCATCAAAGGATCAGGTATCAGGTCCTGTTGCATGTGCTGACTGTCATCAGCCAGAACCTGCAGTTTCATCTTCAAGACAGCCCACGGGACTTGATAATTCCCTGCATTACCGTCATGCAAAAGCCTATGAGAACAAGTGTGAAGCCTGCCATACTGACTGCAAAACTGATATTTATAAAAAAGGTGAAGAGACCACATGCAGGCACTGCCATAATAATGCCCAGGGTGAAGACCAAGGTAAAGATCAGATAGCTTCACTTGAAAATGCTGTCCATGAATCCTGTATAACCTGCCATATGACAAGGCAGGCTGATAAAAAAGATACAGGTCCTGTAAAATGTGCCGGATGTCATGACCTTGAAGCTCAAAAAGGTGTGGAAAAAGTTTCTCCTGTGCCGCGCATGGAGAGACAGCAGCCTGATGTGCTCATGTTAAAAACAGGAAATAAAGATCTTGATGAACCTGGAAAAAATAGAATGGATTTTGTAGCTTTTAATCATAAAGCCCATGAAAATTATAATGATACCTGCCGGGTTTGTCATCATGAGTCAATGTCTGCCTGTAATACCTGCCATACAGTGGAAGGCTCTGAGAAAAGCAAAGGTGTCTCCCTTGAGCAGGCAATGCATAAAATGGACAGGAACCAGAGCTGTACAGGCTGCCATGAAGCTTTGCAGCATGATGCAAAGTGTGCCGGCTGCCATGGGTTTTTGTCAAAAAACCGTGAACAGACCGATGCTTCATGTCTTATGTGTCATGCAAAACCACCTGTTGGGGCAGGTATGGATGAAGCAACAGCCAGGGCAATGATTGAACAGCGCCCAATTCAATCCAATACATATGATGCTGAAGATATTCCAGAAAAAATAATTATTAAAGAGCTGTCTGATAAGTATGAACCAGTAGAATTTCCCCACCGTCAGATAGTTAATAAAATTGCCCAGAATATAAAAGATAATAAATTAGCAGCCTACTTTCATGCTGATAAGGGTACATTGTGCCAGGGATGTCACCATAACTCTCCTGCAACAAACAGGCCTACAAGTTGTAAAAGCTGCCATGGCAAGCCTTTTAATGAAAAAGATATGAATAAACCGGGAATAATGGGTGCATATCATATTCAGTGTATGGAATGCCATACAAATATGAAGATAGATCAGGTGGGTTGTACAGACTGCCATGAGGAAAAAAAATAGTGTTGGAAAGACAATACAAACATCGAATTATATCAGGATACTTTATATTAACGAGGTAAATATATGTCCATAACAAGAAGAAAATTTTTAGGATGGATGGGAGCAGCCGGCGTTGGGACGACAATTGGTAAAGCTAAGGCTCAGGCAGCTTCTGGAAAAGAGTTTTCAGGCTATCCAGACAGCTTTGGAGTGCTTCATGATGAAACAAGATGTGTAGGATGCAGAGAATGTGAAGAGGCCTGCAATAAGGTTAATGAACTGCCTGAACCTGAAAAGCCATTTAAAGATGAATCTGTTTTAAATGAAAAACGCAGGCCGGAAGATGATTCATATACTGTTGTAAATAAGTATGAAACTTCGCAAGGAGCAAGGTTCAGGAAAATTCAGTGCAATCACTGTCTTGAACCGGCATGTGCTTCTGTATGTTTTGTTACAGCTTTCTCAAAACAGCCTTCCGGTGCTGTTGTATATGACCCCACCGTATGTGTGGGATGCAGGTACTGCATGATGGCATGTCCCTTTGAAGTTCCGGCCTATCAATATGATGATGCCTTGACGCCCGAGGTTGTGAAATGCACAATGTGTGCTCCAAGGCTTGAAAAAGGCCTGCTTCCCGGCTGTGTTGAGGTGTGTCCAAAAGAGGCTTTAACTTTTGGAAAACGTGATGATCTTATTAAAATCGCAAAAGAGAGAATAAGAAAAAATCCAGATCGTTATGTTGATCATATTTACGGCGAAAAAGAGATGGGCGGAACATCCTGGCTGTATCTTTCCGATGTTCCCTTTGAAGAGATCGGCATGAGAGAGGATCTTGGAAACACTGCTGCTCCGAACCTCACTTCAGGTGCTTTGCATGTTGTACCAATGGTTGTGGCATTATGGCCTGTTTTTCTGACAGGAATGTATGGCATGACAAAAAGGCGTGAAAAAATAGCTGCTGATGAAAAAGATAATGCTGTTGCAAATGCTGTTGAGAAAGCTGAAGCAAAAGCTGCAAATGAGCTGTCGCAAGCACAGGAACAGGCAAAGAAACAGCAGGAAAATGCTTTGAAAAAAGCAGAAACTGATAAAGAAAAAGCTGTTAAAGATGCCCTTGAAAAAGCAGCAGAGGAAGCAGCAAAAGCTGCCGAGACGGCTGAGGCAGAACCCCCAGAAGAATCAGCCGAATCAGCTGAATCTGATGAAGCAAAACCTGAAGATGAGCCAAAACCTGAGGAGGAATCTTAAGATGTCTGAACAAGAAGCTGTAGCAGCAGAAATGAATCCTGCTGCAGAAAATAAAACTCTGTTTACTCCTTTTAATGTTATTGCAGGAGTGATTGTAATTGTAGGGATAGTGCTTACGATTTTAAGGTTTACAAAGGGTCTTGGATCTGTAACAAATCTTTCTCACACCCAGCCCTGGGGACTTTGGATCGGCTTTGATCTTATGTG
>JBDLIV010000260.1:0-3582 GCA_039714675.1 Thermodesulfobacteriota bacterium | reverse complement strand
AAGGTTGCTCAAAAAATAGGAAAAAACCGTTCTACAATTGCAAATCTTTTACGCCTTAGAAATCTTCCTGATATAATTAAAGAGAGTTTGATCGCAGAAGAGATTTCAATGGGTCATGCAAGAGCTTTAATGGGAGCAGGAGCAGATGAAAACCAGATATATCTTTTTAAAATAGTTCTTAAAAAAGGCCTTTCTGTACGACAGACTGAAAAACTTGTTAATGATGCAAAAAAAGAACCGCAAAAATTACGGGAAACAATATCTGCCAAAGAAAAAAAATTCCTTGATGAAACCAGCTTGTTGCTCACCCGTCAAATTAAATCCAGGGTTAGAATTAAAAAGAGTGGAGAAAAAGGTAAAATAGAGATTAATTTCAAGTCAAAAACAGAGCTTCAGCACCTGATAGACCTTTTGAGTCAAACTTAATGAAAATAGTTGTAGCAAAAACAGCCGGCTTCTGTATGGGAGTACGGAAGGCTGTGGATATGGTGTTGGATGCATCCAATACAGCAAAAGAAGAACCTCTTTATACTTATGGCCCTTTGATCCACAATCCTCAAGTTCTAAAAATGCTTGAGGAGAAAAAGATCTTCAGGCTTGATGAAATTCCACAAAAAGGGAGGGGCACTGTTTTAGTTCGTGCCCATGGTGTGCCGCCTCAAGATGAAAAAGCGCTTAAAAAGGCAGGTTTTACTGTAATAAATGCAACCTGCCCCAGGGTTGTAAAAGTTCAGGTGATTATTGAGAAATATGCTCAAAAAGGATATTCAACAATTATTGTCGGGGATGAAAAACATCCTGAAGTAGTTGGTCTTCTTGGATATGCAAAAAACAGCGGTCATACTGTTACAAGTATGGAGCAGCTTGAAAAACTTCCAAAATTTGAAAATGCAGTTATTGTGGCTCAAACTACTCAGGATACTGAATTTTATGGTCAGATAAAGAAATGGTGTGAAATCCATGCACCCCATTATAAAATATTTGATACAATATGTGGTTCAACAGAAAGACGTCAGGCTGAAATACGTAAACTTGCCCATGAGAATGATGCTGTAATTGTAGTTGGAGGAAAACAGAGCGGTAATACGAAACGTCTGGCTCAGATTGCAGCAGGGACAGGCAAACCAGCCGTACATATTGAAGATATTTCACAGATTGATTACAAAGAGTTGTCATCAGCCGAATCCATTGCTATTACAGCCGGAGCTTCAACACCAAACTGGATTATTAATGATACGTGTGCTCAAGTGGAAAGCAATCTTCAAAAACTACATCCTCTCCAGATTCTTCTGTTAAAAATTCGTGATTTTTTGTTGAAAACCAATATTATGGCTGCAGCCGGTGCAGGTTTTTTAACCTATGCATGCTCAGGGCTTCAGGGTTTTGACAAAGATTTGCGTCATGCATTGATAGCCATGCTGTATGTCCTTTCAATGCATATATTAAATAATCTGTTTATGATTAAATCTGATAAATATAATAATCCTCAAAGGGCGCTTTTTTATAAGAAAAACAGAGTATTTCTATGGATTTGTGCACTCGTGTCAGGTACAGCCGGGCTCTATTTCAGCTTTGCAGCTGGGGTGTGGTCTTTTATTATTTTGTTGATTATGAGCTTTCTTGGTCTGTCATATAATTTAAAACTTATTCCTTTCATAATACGCAAAGGACAATTTGCCAGGATAAAGGACATACCGGGATCAAAAACCATTCTCATCACTATTGCCTGGGGGACAGTAACCTGCCTTTTGCCTGCTGTAGCCAATCAAGGCAACCTGCTTCCCGTTGCTATAGTATTTCTCTTTGCCGCCGGGCTTGTTTTTGCACGAACCGCCTTTTTTGATGTTCTTGCAATTCAAGGTGACCGGATTACCGGTAAAGAAACCCTTCCTATCCTTATAGGGGAAAAACAAAGCTTTAATATCATACAATATGTTTTAATTTTTAATGTTTGTATCGTTTTAATGGCATCTTTTATGGGTTTATTGGTCAAAAAATCTTTTATGCTTGCTTTCATACCTCTGATTATGTTTTTTTTAATAAAGTTTTTTAGAAATGATACCCGTATTTCAGGTGCCCATAGAGAATTTATCATTGAATTTACTTTTATTGGTGCGGGATTGCTGTCAGCTGTGATTTAACTCTTATTTGGAGAGATTGTGGCAATTGATAAAAATAAAAAAATAAAAATTCCCCTGATAGGTCAACTTGCTTTAAAAAATCACCTTATTACGAGTGAAGCTCTGCAAAAGGCACTGGTATACTGTTCTGATTCCAGCAATAAGGATATTGCCTTAAAAGATTATTTTTTATCCAAGAAATTGATCTCTTCGAGAAATGTGGAAAGGCTTGCAAAGGCTGCACAAACTTTTGGATTTCGCCAAAAAGAATTTAAATTCGGAGAGATTGCAATCCGTAAGGGTTTTATAAATAAGAGTGTTTTAACCCTAGCTCTTGAAGAGCAGCAAAATGAAATTAAAAACAGGTCAGTATTCAACCATATAGGAGAGATACTTGTAAATGCAGGTTTTTTAACTGAAAAACAGCGGGACTCTATCCTGAAATTGCAAAAAAGGTTCAGGAAGGAGAGAACCAAAGAATTTAAAGAAAAAGATCAAAAGGTTGGGAAAACAGTTGAATGGCAGGATAAAAATTTTTTGCTTGAACCGGAAATCATTACAGGCGGGATTGAACTTCAAGTCTCAAAAGATTTTATGATGGCTTTTTTAATTAAAACAGACAGCTTTGATGAAAATATTAGTGTTGAAGAAATCAACGAGGCGCTTTCTGATAAGGGTATTGTATTTGGAGTTGTTGCAGATGAAATGATGCATGACTTTATTAGATCAAGCAAATTTAAAACAAAATTTTTTAAAGTCTCCCAAGGTATTCCTCCAATACATGGAGAAGATGCAAGGGTGGAGTTTTTTTTAACACAGATTATCTTCAAGCCGGAGATCTGACAGAGGATGGAGTTATTGATTTTAAAGACCGTGGTGAGATTACCCATGTTGAAAAGGGTACTGTGCTTGCAGAAAAAATTCCCATGAAGGAGTCGCGGCAAGGTCATAATATCTATGGAAATCAGATTGACACTGTGCCAGCTAAAAATTCTTTTATAAAATATGGGGCAGGTGTAAAGATTTCAGAAGATGGGTTTAAATTACTTGCTTCTGTTGCAGGATTTCCAAAGCTTTCATTGTCCGGCCGTACTTCTGTTCACAAAGAATATATTACTCAAGGGGATGTGGATTATGAAACAGGCCATATAGATTATGATGGCAATGTTAATGTGAAAGGGCGGGTTAAATCTGGTTTCAAGGTGAGAGGAAATGATATTAATATCATTGAATTAGATGGTGGAATTGTAACAGCAGAAGGAAATGTTAGAATTGCAGGTGGTATTAATAAAGGTGAAATTTATTCTAAAGGTAATGTATATGCCAAGTATATTCATAATGCCAAAGTTGCCTGCATGGGTGATGTTATTATAACAAAGGAGATTGTGGATTCTGATATAGAGTGTTCTGGAGGATGTATTGTGGAAAATGGAAAAATTATGACTTCACAGATATCATCAAA
>JBDLIV010000259.1:0-3601 GCA_039714675.1 Thermodesulfobacteriota bacterium | reverse complement strand
CCTTTGCCTGCAACAGTAAGGGCAAAAGTTTTACCTTCCGGATCAACTGCATCGGGCCACAAAGGTGACCAGTAAACCAGTGCAAAAAGAAGGATGCCAAGAGATGTAAAGATTATTTTTTTATAGTTAACACCTGGTTTCAGTGTTTCAGACGAGTCGTTGGACATGATTTCTCCTATATGATGATTTGTCAGTTAATTGTATATTAAATTTTACACTCTTTTTTTATATGTTGTGAAATATTTGCAAACACATCGGTCAGACGTAAAATACCAATAATTTTCTTCTCTTGTGTAACCAGAAGTGATTGGAGTTTTTCCACAACTAGCATGTGGATAGCCTGATCCAGTGACCCATCTGCACTGATACATTCACCTTCAGTTGGACTATGCATATATTTAACAGCCAGTTCCATACCTGCTTTTTGGCAGATATCATCAAGGGGTTTATCAAACATCTTATAGGTTTCTAAAATTGATAATAAAAACTGTTTGCTGAACCCATACTTTGCCATACCAGGCATATCTGATTTAATTTCTGCATATTTGGGTTCAAGAGATCTCAGGATATCAAATTGGTCCAGCTTGCCAATAATATTTTTTTTGCTGTCTTCTATTAAAATTGCTCTGCTATGATAACTGTTTTTATTAAATGTCTGCTGTGTTTTCTCCAATGCCAGAACAGCGTCAAAGATGGTTGCATCCTCAGAAATTACCGCATATTCTGATAAAGGTACCATTAAATCTTTTACTTTATAATGTTTCACTTTTTTTACCTCCAAAAAATAAGCCTGATAGTCACCTCACCGTAATTACCAGCCTCTGGTTCTTAAAATATTTTCAATTTCTGCCTGACGAATACGCTCTTCATGTTCATTTTTTAAATTATATGCCTGATTAAGTTTTTTAGTCAGACGTTCAGTGTCTGTTGGTTTAATGAGAAAATCAAAAGCACCCAGTTTCATTCCCTTTATGGCATTATCAACAGTCGCTTCTCCAGTTAGCATTATCACAGGAGTCAATGGCGTTTTGTTCTTGATTTGTTTTAAAACGTCAATACCTGTGATTCCAGGCATCTGGACATCCAGGACAATGACATCAAAATTGATTTTACCTGTCATTTCTATTGCTGCTTCTCCTGAGTATACCGTTGTGACAGTGAAATTTCTCATTTCAAGTCTTTTGGCAAGAGTATCAGTAAATTTTTTCTCATCATCAGCGATTAATACGTTTATTTTCATATTGCTCTCTTCCCTTTATTAATAAAAAATTAAAAAATGGTTTTATACGTCCTTATTCCTTTCCGATTCAATTTTTTCATATGCTTTTTTCATTGTATCGGTTATTAAATCAATATCTGCAGGTTTATGCAGATATGCAAAAGCGCCAAGTTCCATACAGGTTTTTCTATCCTCTTCAGAGCCATGCCCGGTGAGAATAATCACCTCAATATGGGGTTTTTTCTCTTTTATTTTCTTTAATACATCAAAGCCTTCAACTCCGGGCATTTTCAAATCAAGAAGAATTACTTCAGTATCTTCCTGGTCAGTAAAATCCAAAGCTTCCTGACCGTTATAGGCAATTTCACTGGCAAACTGCCTGAGTTTCAAACGATCAGACAGAGTTTGAACATATTCTTTTTCATCATCTACAAGAAGAACACGCAGTGGTGTATCAAATTCAAAATGGTGGATAATATTGCTTTTGTAATAATTTTGTCCGATCTTTGTCTCCACAGATTTAACCCCCTCTACAGCTTCAACTGTCTTAATTATTTTCTGCTGAAATTTTGAGAGCATCAGCACTTTTTTATCAATGGTTACTATCACGTTTCCATCTTTGGATTTAACCTTAAGCTCCTGACCTATCTCACTTAATATGGATTCAATTAAAGCTGCCAATTGATAGTCAAAAACTTCGTGTCTTATAATATCTTCATTATTAAAGGGAAGTTTTTCAAGATGCGTTGAAACAAGTTGAACAGCTTGTTCGGCATCAAATTTTCTTGAAGGAATAACAATATCATAAAGAGTTTCATCCCATGCTTTTTTATTAAAAATAGATGCTGTCCATAAAAAAGCCTGCTTATCTGAATTGTATATCTCTTTTATTGCCTCTTTTTCAGACAGATTATTTTTTTCCATTGCATTTTGTATGCGTTTTTCTTTTGCTGCAATGATTAAAATACGCATTATATGACTAACTTCTTTTGGGATCAAATGCCCGAGAAGCCCATAAAAAATACAATTACCCTCTTTGACCAGATCGGAAAGACTCTTTTTAAATGCAATAATGCTTTTCTCTTTATCATGGGTAAAATCGTTAAAAGCAATCTGCTTGCTTTCAAGTACTTTTTGGAGAGTAGCCTTTTTGATCTTACTGGTTTGATGTGTTTTTTCAATTATGTCGGCATCAGTAATAATGCTGCAATTGAATCTTTCACTAAACATTTGAACAATGTTTTTGGAATTGGCGTATAATCCATTTGTTACAGATATAATCGGCATCTGAAACTCCCTTTTTTATTATGTATACCAGCTGTCAGCCATGCCTGTTTGTCAATTAACAATTAACAGTATAAAAATTTAGCAAAAAATGTGCCAAATTTAAAAGGATGTTAAATCAAGATGTTATAAAATGCAATAAGAATATGAACCATAATGAAACAAAATAAGACTATGGAATCAAACATTTTGAAACATAATAGAACACAAAAGAGCTCTTTAAACTGGTTTTCCTTCTATAATTCTGTCAGAAAGTATATCCCCGGAATTTAAAATATTTTCCTTCCATTTATCAAATGCATTGGGCCAGGTTCCAGCAACGGAATCAAGAATATTGATTTTTTTCCATTTTAAAAACTGATAATACTCATCTTCTATAGCACCGCATATGAGAGTAGTTATATTTTCTGACAAAATTAAGTGGCACAGTTCATCAGCTGAAGATCGGGACAGGACAAGGGTTTTTTTTTCTTTAACAGCCATATTATCTGACAAAAGAATGATAAAAACTTCAGTTGCCATATCAAAGCGTGGTGCAATATTTTCCTGATGGACTGGTATGCATAGTTTATGTGTCATCATTTTCTATAACACCATAAATTAAACGATTTATTATTCAATGGATCAGGGATCAATTTCATATTTTTTTATTTTCCTCCACAATGTGCTTCTTCCCCAACCAAGAATTTTTGCTGCTCTATTCTTTTGTCCGTTTGCCTGTTGAAGCGCTTCTAATATCATTCTTCGCTGAATCGACGGCCAGGTCTCATTTGACAGGTTTTCATCTGATTTAATTTCATCGGATTTGCTTTCATATTTTGTTAAAATATTATTATAATGCATCATGGAGTTAGTTTCATTATAATCTTTTGACTTAGTAAGATATGAAGGGAAAAATGATCTGTCCTGTAAAGAATCAAAAAGATAAGAGGGCAGGTTTTCGTTTTCAATCATTGATGTATTTGCCACATTAACTGCATACTCCACAATATTTTTTAATTCCCTGATATTGCCTTCATAATGATATTCCATGAGCCTTGCAAGAGCGGTTTTTGAAAATCCGCTTAATGTTTTATTGACCTGACGCTGATAATGATT
>JBDLIV010000258.1:0-3614 GCA_039714675.1 Thermodesulfobacteriota bacterium | reverse complement strand
CTTGCATTATCCTTGGCACTATAAAAAACTAATATTTCAAATAAAATTTTGAAATATGCTAAGTTAGCAACCCCAACATATAGGTGCCTGGGGGCAATCTTGTAAACTCAACGTTTTAATATAAAATAATGAATATGGTTAATTCTTTTTTTTTCGGAATAATTATGGCTTTTAAAATTTCCTATGGCAAATATCCAGTAATTAATATCTATAATTAGAACAACACATCACTCAATTCTGGTTGCCCTTTTAAATTTTATTGTTGCATGTTTTATAAGTTCAAGGAGCTTGGGATTTTTAAGATTGTCTTCAATAATTTTTTCAAAGGCACTTCCTATTACAACTCCATCTGAAAATGCAGCGACTTTTCTGACATGATCCGGGGTTGAGATTCCGAAACCTGTACATATTGGCAGGCTTGTGGCAGCTCTTAACTCTTTTGCAATCAGGCTGGTTTCTTTTGCATCAAATCCACTGCATCCTGTAATTCCTGTCTTAGATATAAGATAGATAAAACCTGAAGCAGATTTTGTTATCATTTTCATGCGTTCATAGGGTGTTACAGGTGCTATTAATTTTATAAGATAAAGTTTTTCAGCCTCTTTAAATTGTAAAAATTCATCTGATTCTTCATATGGCAGATCCACAATCAATACTCCGTCAGCACCATTTTTCAAGGCTTTCTGGCAAAATTTTTGAACACCCATTACAAAAACAGGATTATAATAGGTGAAAATAATTATGGGAATTTGGGTTTTTTCTCTTATCCTGCCTGCTATATCAAGCACATCTTCCAGATTCACACTGTTTTTAAGAGCTCTTTTGGAAGATCTTTGAATCACGGGTCCATCTGCTGAGGGATCTGAAAAGGGAACCCCAAGCTCCAGAATATCAATGCCAGATTCTATCATGGTGTTTATGATTTCCATGGATTTTGTCACATCAGGATCACCTGCTGTAACAAAACCAATTAATGCTTTTTCACCTTTTGTCTGCAGGATATTAAATCTCTGTTCTATTCTATTCATTTATCTGCTCCAGATCTTTGTCACCTCTTCCCGACAAATTAATTATTACTATTTGTGATTTGTCCATTTTACAAGCTTCTTCCATGCCAAGATAGAGGGCGTGGG
This sequence comes from Thermodesulfobacteriota bacterium, assembly GCA_039714675.1. Lineage (GTDB taxonomy): Bacteria > Desulfobacterota > Desulfobacteria > Desulfobacterales > Desulfobacteraceae > Desulfobacula. Next base: position 2,481 of record JBDLIV010000258.1, on the reverse strand, counting down.
AGCTTTCCAAAGCCGGTATTATGCCTTCCTGTCTGCAAAGTATTTTAAAGGCTTTAAGGGCCTGTTTATCGGTTACTCCATGATAGCTGGCTCTTTTTATATCCTTTAAAAATGCATGTTCAGGTCCTACACCGGGATAATCAAGTCCTGCTGATATGGAGTGGGCTTCTAAAATCTGTCCTGCTTCATCCTGGAGGATATATGATTTAGAGCCATGAAGAACTCCTCTTTCCCCCTTGTTAAGAGTTGCAGCATGAAGTTTTGTGTCCATGCCAATTCCTGCAGCTTCAGCTCCTTTCATTCCAACCTTCTTTTTTAGAAAAGGGTAAAACAGCCCCATAGCATTAGAACCTCCTCCAACACAGGCCACAAGAAGATCAGGAAGCCTGCCTTCAACTTCCATAATCTGCTCTTTTGTCTCTATTCCTATTATTTTTTGAAATTCCCTTACCATGACAGGATAGGGGTGAGGGCCTGCCACTGAACCTATTATATAAAATGTATCTTCAACCCTTGCTGTCCATTGGCGGAGAGCCTCGTTCATTGCATCCTTAAGTGTTCCTGTCCCTGCATCAACACCAATCACCTCTGCTCCGAGAAGCTTGATACGTTTAACATTGGGAGCCTGTCTTTTAATATCCATGGTTCCCATGAAAATTGAACACTCCATTTTAAACAAGGCTGCAACAGTGGCAGTTGCAACGCCATGCTGACCTGCTCCTGTCTCTGCAATAAGCTTTTTTTTACCCATAAACTTTGCCAGCAGCGCCTGGCCAAGGGTATTGTTGATTTTATGTGCTCCTGTGTGGGCAAGATCTTCCCTTTTAAGATATATTTTTGCTCCTTTGCATTTTTTTGTAAGATTTTCTGCAAAAAACAGTGGAGTAGGGCGGCCTGCATAATTTTTATAAAGAGAGTTAAGTTCATCAATAAACTGTTTGGTTTTCCCATGGTTTTCAAAGCCGTGTTCAAGCTCGATCACTGCGGGCATAAGTGTCTCTCCAATATATCGTCCGCCATATTGCCCAAAATGGCCATTAATATCTGGTTCTTTATATAGTTTGTTCATAAATATCTCACTGCTCATTTCTCATACCTTTCACTTTTTCAATGAATTTTTTTACCTTATAAAGGTTTTTTATCCCAGGGGAGGATTCCACACCTGAGCTTACATCCACCCCAAATGCTCCTGATGCTGCAATTGCCTTTTTAACATCACAAGGCTCAAGCCCCCCTGCTATTATTATTTTCTGGTTTGCGTTGATTTTGTTGTCAAGATTCCAGTCCCATTTTTGAGCAGTGCCTCCGGGCAGTTTTCCATGACCTTTTTCCACAAGACAAGCCCATGCATGTTCATAAAGCCTTATCTTTTCCAGCAAGGGCTCTTTTTTTTCAAACAAAGCCTTAATTACCTTTATTCCATTATTGGCAATATCCATGACAAGCTCAGGGGACTCATTTCCATGAAGTTGTACTGCTTTAAGATTGCACAAACTTGCGGTTTCCATGATGAAATCATAGGTTTCATCCACAAAAACTCCTGTGGTGATGATTTTATCAGGAAGGTGAGAACAAAGTTTTTTTGCATCCTCAAGAAGCATATTTCTCGGACTTTTTTTATAAAATACAATTCCAACTGCATGGGCACCAAGTTTTACACACTCTTCTGCCTCATGGAGATTTGTCAGGCCGCATATTTTAATAAATATTTGATTCTTAATTTGATTCATATAACTGCCTCTTCATGGCAATTGATAAGATCTCTGATAAATTTTTCAGGATTTGCTGCCCTTACAATGCTTTCCCCCACAAGAAAATTATAAATTTTTGACTCCATACCTTTTTTGATATCAAACGGGGATGAAATACCGCTTGCCTCAACAGGAATTGTATCTTTTGTCAATAAAGGTGCTACTCTTTCTGAGACTTCAAGATCGGTTTCAAGTGTTTCAAGATTTCTGTTATTTATTCCAATGATTTTTGCTCCTGCAATCAGGACAGATTCAATCTCCCATTCCGAGTGGATCTCCACAAGGGGTTCCATTTTAAGTTGTCTTGCAAGATCTATATAACTTTCAAGTTGTTTTGTTTCCAAAAGTTTATTGATGAGCAGTATAGAGCTTGCGCCAAGAGCTTTTGATTCATAAATTTGAAAAGATGATATAATAAAATCTTTTCTTAAAACCGGAATATTTACACAGGTTGATACAGCAGCAAGATCCCTTGGACTTCCTTTGAAATAAAATGTTTCTGTAAGTACAGAGATAGCACAGGCTCCTGCCTGTTCATACTTTTCGGCATAAATTTTCGGATCAATATCAAGTTTTATATTTCCCTTTGACGGAGATGCTTTTTTAATTTCAGCTATGATACCGGGCTTTTTTTGTATGTGGGATTTTTCCAGGGCCTTTTTAAAATCTTTATTGTCTTGGTACGCTTCAGCTTTCTCCTGCAAGGCTTTCAAAGAAATATTTTTAAGGC
>JBDLIV010000257.1:0-3621 GCA_039714675.1 Thermodesulfobacteriota bacterium | reverse complement strand
CCGCCAATAATTCCTAATTTTATTTTTTTGATATTTTCAGCCACTGTTTCCTGCCTTATTTATAATTTAAATTTTATAATGGCCAGAAATCATTGTCATTCCAGACTTTTTCCATCAAGGCTTCCTGTAAAGCCATCAATTTTTTAAGATGAGTGCTTTCCCAGGCCGACAACCAGTTGTATATCTTTTTTTCCTCAGGATCATTGGACTCTTTGGCTCTTTGGGCATAAAGTTTAACAGCTTTATCTTCAAAACTTACAGCAGCTGTGATGGCAGTAGCTTCAAAGCTGGCTGCATTAATTTTATCTATCAAAACATTATCAAGGATATCTGATGATGATTCAGTATCGTCTGTTTTATAGTCTCCTGAAATAAAGCTTCCAGTTTCCATTATGGCCTTGAGCTGTTTTTCAAGAATATCCATATGTTCATATTCATCCTGGGCAAGTTCCTGGAAAAAAGCTTTAACCTCTTCACTGCCGGCTTTATCCCTTGCGGTTTCATAAAGATTTTTTCCCTGCTGTTCCATCAAAAAAGCTTTCTTAAGTATATTCAAGGTATTTGATTTATCCATGGGATAGGTATCTCCTTTTTAGTTTACAATTAAAATTTAATATCATAAAAACAATACAATATGCGAACGGTTTAGTTAATATCTGACCAACAACCTATGTTTGGACGAAAAGTTGCCCAAATGTGAGGCACAAGAAATTTTGAAACCGGAGTGTACTTTAGTACATGAGGATTTCAAGATTTTGAAGTAACAAAACAGATGGGTGAGTTTTCGTTCAAACATTAGTTAAAAAGTTATTATTTCAAAATCATTGCTCCTATATTCTAACATTGAGGGGTGTCCTGAAATATCACTTAATAGTGTTAAACCCTGTTTTTCAGCATCTTGAAGGGTGCCAAGCTTATTAGAACAGGCTTTGCAGACTCCCTCCACCAAACCCTGGTCAAGGGCTTTTCTCCATAATTTATTAAGTGGATTTTCTGCCTTTACCAATTCAGGCAGCAGCTTAACACTTGCGCCCTCAAGGATAATTCTCGGTGCATGACCTTTTTCTTTCATATCCAGTGCATTTAACAATACATGTATAAAACACATTGGATCACCATTAAACACAAACAAAGCAAATTTTTTCATGATAATATGTCTCCTGTATTAATTTATTATATTTAAACCTGACTCTATCTAAACCTGAAATTATACAAGTTGTATGCCACAAGTTACACACGGTAAAGTTATTCTAACATTTAAAATGAGACAAAGGGAATCCCCCGACACCAGCCGCCAATTTGAGTAAATTCATTGTACAAGTTACAGATTTATCTTGACTATATTAATTTGAAAGCCATAATATAGTTTTTCTATTTTAATCAATAACACTTAAGGAGTAAAGTTAATATGCTGCAAGACAAAAAAATAGGGTTTATTGGAAGCGGGAATATGGGGGAAGCATTGATAAGTGGTCTGGTCCTCTCCAAGGCAGCAAGCCCTGAAAACATTATCTGTTCAGATATTGCAGAAGATCTCCTGAAAGAAATTCAAACCAAATACAAGGTCTCAACAACAACTGATAATATTGAAGTGGCAAAAAAATCTGAAATTGTTGTCTATGCCACCAAACCACAGATTCTGGGATCGGTTTTAAAAGAGACTGCTCCAGCCCTTGATCAATCGAAACTGGTAATTTCAATTGCAGCAGGAGTTCCCCTTGCAGCAATTGCTGTAGGGCTTCAAAAAGAACTCCGCCTCATCAGGGTCATGCCCAATATATGTGCATTTGTAAAAGAGAGTGCAACAGCCATTGCCGCCGGTGAATATGCATCAAAAGAAGATGTCGCTCTTGCCCGGGCTATTTTTGATTCAGTTGGAGAAACTGTTTTTATCCAGGAAAATATCCTTATGGATGCTTTTACAGGATTAAGCGGCAGTGGGCCTGCCTATATATTCACCATTGTTGATGCCATGGCAGATGCCGGGGTTAAAATGGGGCTGTCAAGAAAAGACTCGCTGTTTTTATCCACACAGACAATTCTTGGATCAGCAAAACTTCTGCTTGAATCAAAAGAGCATCCCGGACAACTTAAAGACAGGGTGGCATCTCCCGGCGGCACAGCTATCGCAGGAATTCACACCCTTGAACAGGGAGGTCTTAGAACAACATTGATAAATGCGGTTGAATCTGCTTCAAACCGTTCTAAAGAGCTGGGAGAAATGATGGTAAAAGATTTTATAAAAAATAACAAAAAAAAGAGTTAAAAGAGCGGGGCAGAAATATGACGGAGGATTATATTTTCTGCCCCGGCTATCTTGGAGAGGAGTGGATTAAACTTCAAGCTCTTTTTTGAGCCAGTCTCTTACTTCTCCTTCAACGGCATATACTCCCCTATACTTACCAATTCCCTTCATAAAATCATCTTCAAGGGTTTTGGGAAGTCTGAAATTTCCAAGATCTTCAGAATCAAAACCTTTTCTTCTGATGAGAGTTAAAACAGGTGGCTGTTTCCATGTATTTATAACAAAATATACAGTTTCATTTTCATTATCCCTTGAATTATAATAAGCCTGTGATCTTAAAGGACCCCATTCAAGATGAAGTGCAATGGCTTCTTCGGGTGTCATATCCCAGTCAACTGAATTAACCAGATCAAAGTTATTTTTTATCTCATGCATATTCATATCATACTCCAATTTCTAAGGGTTGAATCAAGTTTTAATAAACTTTTAATAATTAAAGAGCAAATAGTGTGCCTGAATTATAATTTTAATCAAAAATATTTCAGGTGTGAGCTTCAGGCTTTACAACAGTTACAGGCAAGCCAATAATAAAATGGGATGAATTTTGAATATTTTCTATAACAACCAGTGGAAGATTGGTTGCCTGCTGGGCGACTTTGGACTTTGCTTATAAGCTCTTGTTGAATGGAGCGTTAAGACCGGAAACTGTTTGAGCTATGCTAAGTTTTGGCGGTTAGCGTAATGAGATTTAGAGCTTGTTGCAGTGTCCAACCCAGCAACCGGAAAGCAACTGATATAGAACGGGTAGGAACACAAAACCTTAGTACAAACATCCAAATAGAGCATATGAGACAGACATGAGACATAAAAAACGAGACAAATATGTCTCGTTTTTTATGCTTTTAAAATTTTTACCAGTTTTCGTAAAGCAGTTCAAAATAACCTGTTGGTTTAACACAGGCGGGACATTTTTTGGGCGCTGATTTTCCAGTGTGGAGATATCCACAGCTAAGACAGCGCCAGACCTTTTTTTCATCTTTTTGGAAAACCCTCTCTTTGGCAATATTTTCAGCCAGTTCAAGATAGAGCTTTTCATGATGTTCTTCAGCCACAATAATATTATTAAAGGTATCTTCTGCTCTTTCAAAACCCTCCTCTTTTGCTGTCTGTGCAAACCTGGCATACATATCCTCACTGACATATTTTTCCAAAGCTGCGGCTGAAAGAAGGTTGGCACGGGTATCTTTAATAACACCAGTGGGAAAGACCCATTTCATCTCAAGCTCTCCCCCGTTAAAAAATTTAAAAAACCGCAGGGCATGTTCAAACTCCTGTGCAGCAGTTTCATTAAATATTTTTGCAATCTGAATATACCC
>JBDLIV010000256.1:0-3628 GCA_039714675.1 Thermodesulfobacteriota bacterium | reverse complement strand
TTAGAGGCAGTTTTTAATGCATCTTCCTTGGAGTCCCCATTTCTAAATGCTTTACACAAGATATTTAATACTTTTTCAAGCATAAGATCGGTTTGACCCTTATTTACTTCATAGGGTCTGATTTTGCAGCCAATACTTCGCAGCAGTCCGCCAAACATATATGCATAATATGCATTGGTTGATGCCTTAAAAGAGATATCAAACAGAGAGAGTTCACCTTTATACACTTTAGATTTTTCAAAGCCATTACCATTTTTTTCAAATATTTTGTTTATATGAAAGGGATACATCTTGATATTGCAGGCAATTTCCGAAGGATTCAACCATAGAGCACAATTTGATGGATCAAGATTGTTTTTTTCAACAGTATTAATAAATCCTGCTGCTATGGCATTCAAAGGAATACACTGCCCTGTATTGGTAAGAATACTTTTTTTCAAGGATTCATTGGTTTCATCCATTAAAATGGCATTATAACCTTCACTTTGCATAACAGAGACAATCAGACTGCCGGAAAATGAATCCCAGTTTGGAAAAATAATGGTCTTATTCCCCATCTTTGGTAAAAAATTTGGATGCAGATGAGAAAGCTTTTTCTCTTTAGTTTTTACAAGGCTGTTGTTGTGATTTGTAAATGCACGCACAGCAGCTTCGATTCTTGTTTCATAACCAACACTTGAATCGTGTTCATCAAGTTCGAGGACCAGATAGGGTTTGTTGAAACTCTCCATTATCTCTTTAAAATAATCAATACCAAAAGCATCGGGTGAGCATTTAAATGAGCTGATATATACAGGGTAAAGATGATCACTTGTGGCAGCAATATATGCAGCTTTTAAAATCTGGGCTACATATTTCCAGTGGATCTCTTTTAACAAAGGGTTGATTTGTCTGAAATCCTGGGTTTCAAAATCAAGCATATCCTGGAAAAAAGTTTTTACACCCAGATTATTAAAAATTTGCGGGATGCTGTTATTCATTGTTTTGCTTAAAATGGTATAGGGCCTGCCAAGGAGAACAACATCAATGTCTGAATTTTGAGATTTATATTGCCGGTATAAATTTTTCCTATTTGAGGCAACCTTTTTTTTGAGTTCCAAAGCATTATCATATGCACTTGAGATATCAAAGAAAGAGAATAAAAAATTTGAAGATATTTTTTTTAAGGATTTATAAAGCTCAAGTTTTGTATGAAAATTTGTATAAAGATACTTTATAATGGGAGATATCAATCTTGTTTTATCAAAACCGGGAAGGCATGAAATGATTGATGGCGCAAATTGAGTATAATAGCAATGCTGTCTGCGCCCCTCCTTTTTATTGTGTTTCTCTTCAAAATAGAATGGCAGAAAAACATAATCAGTTTTTTCCATTAAATATTTGACATGGCCATGCAGTGATACAACCGGGGAGCAAAATTCTGCATTTGCATTGATTTTTCCCAAATTCACAGGGTTCTTGAGATTTGAACTTGTCTTAGTTTTGATTCCAAGTTTTGAAAAGAAGGAGATCCAGAATTCATGGTCTTCTACAAGATGAAGAGCATGGGGGATTCCAATGGTAAAGTCATGTTTAATTAATTTGTTGCCAATTGAAGGTTTTTTAAATTTAGGGATTGCCTGATTTCTTATCTTTAACAAGTCATAACTGTTTTTCTTTGGAACCATTTTTTTTGTATCATAATCTCTGCCACACAAAAAACCATATGCAATTGTTTGTCCGTCAATGTCTGCAATTGTAAGTTTACAATGATTAGTGCATAATTCACAGGTCTCCTGTCGCAGGGGAATTTCCTGTTTGTACAAGTCAAATCCCCTGAAAGCCGAGGATTGAATCTGCTGTTCTTTTAACAGTAATGCAACACCAAGTGCACCTGTTAAGTGACAATATCTTGATACATGAATTGGTTTATTCAGCTTTTGTTCAAATGCTGCAACAAGTGCCTTGTTTCTCGCAGTTGCTCCCTGAAAAAGAATACAATCACCAATTTTTGCTATGTTTGCAACCTTGGTAAGATAATTATCTCTTACAGAGTGTAAAACTGAAGCGAGAATTTCATTTGTTGTATAACCATTGGCAAAATAATAATTAATATCCCTCTCCATAAATACAGTACATCTGTCACTTGCCACAGGAGATGAAACACCTTGTGTACGCTCAGAATACTCAGACAGAGGGCAGTCAAGCTTTAAAGCCTGCTCTTCTATAAAACTTCCAGTTCCTGCAGCGCACACACTGTTCATAAAAGATGAAGTTACAATACCATTTTTTAACAGAGTAAATTTGGCATCCTGCCCGCCAATTTCAATAATTGTATCCACATTTTTATTTAAATTCACCGCTGCTGTGGCATGGGCTGTAATTTCATCTGGTTCTATATCAGCACCAATGATCTTACCGCTTATTCTTCTGCCCGATCCTGTTGTACCGCATCCTTTAATTTCAATTTCAATTTCATAATCTTTAAAAAAATGATCATAGGCTTTAAATATTTTTTGAACAGCTTTTACCGGCTTTGATGCTGTTTTAGTATAAAATCCTGCAATGGGCACGCCATCTTGATTGATAAGGATGCTTTTTGTGCTTGTTGATCCCACATCCATCCCAAGATATCCCTCCTTGAGTATAATTTCAGCAGGATTCTGATAGATATCTACTTCAACATCTTCTGAAACTGTAGAGGAAAAAGATTTAAAATCTGGATATTGTGACAGCTTGAGTTCAAGTTGCGGGTATATGGGGATATCATCTTTTTTTGATGATATAAAAAAATCATTTACTGAAAAAAAGTGCTTTTTTGAAATGTTTTTGGCAGTGGCAAGTTCATCAAGAAGGCATAAAGCAGCACCTGTCGCACAATAAAAATTTGATTTAGAATCAATTATAAAATGAGAATCAATAATTTTTTCAAGATGATTTTTAACAGCAATATTAGACGCAACACCTCCACAAAAGATAATTTTTTTACCAATATTTTTGTATTTAAAAAGAGTGTTGGAAATATTCTTTGCAAGGCCATGACATAAACCTTCGCAGATCTGTTCAATATTATAACCTTCCTGCTGAGCGTGAATAAGGTCAGTTTTGGCAAAAACAGCACATCGGGTTGCAATATCTGGAATTTTTCTGGAATTTAGAAGAGCTTTTTTGCTGAGTTCTTCAGAACCTCCCAACAGATTTAATCTTCTGGCCTGTTGATCAAGAAAGCTTCCTGTACCTGCAGCACAGGAAGTATTGTGTCTTGCGCCAATATATTTTCCATCAAGATTAAATCTGCTTAAAGAAAACTTTTCACCACCAATATGCAAAACAGCATCAAATTTTTTATGGAAAAATCTTGCTGCTTTAATAATGGTGAGTTGTTCATCATAGGATTTGTGTGTATTTATGTATGCTGGAGTTGCATTTGTAGCAGCAATATAGTGTATTTTATTGATATCAATGTTTTTTATTAACTTTGAAAGGCATTGCTTGATCTCTCCATGATGATGAATGGAATCTGTATGGACAAGTTTGGCCTCGGTGTCTATCACTGCAATATGAATACATACGGAACCTACGTCAATGCCGAGAATATTTGAAGATTGTGTCATGTCTATTTTTATTTTCCCACTATTATAATTTTTTA
>JBDLIV010000255.1:0-3635 GCA_039714675.1 Thermodesulfobacteriota bacterium | reverse complement strand
GATCATGTTGATGGCAAAGTGCATTCCATGCTTATGATTTTTTATCTCCTGTTTTCTGACAAATTTTCTCTTTTGCCCCTTTGTAAATATGGTATGGGTCAGCTTTCCTTTTTTTTCACCAATCCTTTCAATAATGCCTTCAGCCAATACAACAGCTTTTTTTCTGGAATCTTTCATATTAAACAGCTTATATTTTAATGAAGAGCTGCCTGTATTGATTATCAGTATTTTCATGTTTGGTTGTTCTTATTCATTTTAAATCGTTATATCCTTTATTATGTGCTTCTGTGATAGGTTCTTTACTATATTCATCATTAACATACTCAACACCGTAGAAAAATCTCTCACCCCTAATATTACCTGCGAAATTAGATTTTTCAAGAGTTTTAAGTTTTTTAAGCAGCTATTTTTCTACGATCCTGCTGTTTTCAACAAGGTTTTCATCAATATGGATTCAGGTGGGTATTACAAGCAAAAATCAACATAAATTCTCTATAAAATATTGACATGTTATGATATCTGATATATCAGATATCATAAAACATGAAAATAGTTTAAATTGTTGCTGTTAAAAAAAGTGTGTATCACAGCAACCGGTAATTATTATTAACACAAGGAGATATAAAAAAATGAAAATGACAACAGAAGAAGCATTTATTAAAGTTCTCCAGATGCACGGAATAGAAAATGCATTTGGTATTATAGGTTCGGCTATAATGCCGGTTTCAGATCTTTTTCCAAAAGCTGGAATCAATTTCTGGGACTGCGGACATGAAGGTAATGCAGGCATGATGGCAGATGGTTTTACAAGGGTCTCAGGTAAAATGTCCATGATGATTGGCCAGAATGGTCCAGGCATCACCAATTTTATTACCCCTGTAAAAACAGCATACTGGAACCACACTCCTCTATTGCTTTTAACTGCACAGGCAGCAAACATGACCATGGGGCAAGGCGGCTTTCAGGAGATTCCACAGATGGCTCTGTTTGAAGATATGGTTGCCTATCAGGAAGAAGTTCTTCATCCATCACGGGTGGCCGAAGTTCTAAACCGGGTTATCATGAAAGCTAAACAGGCATCTGCCCCAGCACAGATCAATATCCCAAGAGACTTCTGGACCCAGGTTATTGATATTGAACTGCCTGCAATAGTAAATTTGGAACTGCCATCAGGCGGCAGCAAGGCAATTGATGAAGCGGCCAAGCTTCTTTCCAATGCAAAATTTCCTGTTATTTTAAATGGCGGCGGTGTTGTTATAGGTGATGCCATTAAGGAGTCTATTGCCCTGGCAGAACGACTTGATGCTCCTGTATGCTGCGGTTACCAGCATAATGATGCTTTTCCTGGCAGTCATCCACTTTTTGCGGGCCCACTAGGATATAATGGATCAAAAGCCGGTATGAAGCTTATTTCAAAAGCTGACGTTGTGCTCGCACTTGGCACACGTTTAAATCCATTTTCCACTCTGCCAGGCTATGGCATTGATTACTGGCCAAACAGTGCTGAAATTATACAGGTTGATATTAATACTGATCGCATTGGTCTTACCAAACCAATAACCGTTGGCATTGCAGGTGATGCAAAACAGGTTGCAGATTCAATTCTCGAAAGGCTTTCATCTACTGCAGGCGACACAGATCGAGAAGAGCGCAAAGCAGTTATTAAAAATCATAAGAGTGAATGGGCACTGGAACTTGAATCCATGGATCATGAAGAAGATGATATGGGAACTACCTGGAATGAACGGGCAAGAAATCGTGAACCTGAAAAGATAACTGCACGTATGGCATGGCGAGCTATTAAAGCTGCCCTTCCAAAAGAGGCAATCACCTCTTCAGACATAGGTAACAACTGCGCCATTGGAAATGCATATCCCACCTTTGAAGAGGGTAGAAAATACCTGGCTCCAGGCATGTACGGAGCATGTGGTTATGGATTTCCAGCCATACTTGGAGCAAAAATAGCAAAACCTGAAATTCCGGTAGTTGGCTTTGCAGGTGACGGAGCCTTTGGTATTTCCATGAACGAAATGACAGCCTGCGGCCGTGATGAGTGGCCCGGGATTACCATGATCGTATTTCGTAATTATCAGTGGGGAGCTGAAAAACGTAATTCAACCCTCTGGTTTGATGATAATTTTGTTGGAACCGAGCTTGATATTAATGTCTCCTATGCTGATATTGCAAAAGCCTGCAGCCTGGAAGGAGTACAGGTCAGCACCATGGATGAATTGACCAAAGAGCTTAATTCAGCAATTAAAGCTCAGATGGAAAATGGAACAACTACATTTATTGAAGTGCTCACCAATCAGGAACTTGGTGAACCTTTCCGCAGAGATGCTATGAAAAAACCTGTTGAAGTAGCCGGGATCAACAAAAGTGATATGCAACCGCAAAAAGGATGCTAACTGACACAGACAGACAAGATTTTTTATCCTTGTCTGTCCACAGTAATTTATAAAACCAAAAAATCTGACCGACAGTTCCTGCTCGTTCACCCAAAGGTCAGAAACTTTGGGAAATAGCAGTTTATAAAAAAGGAAAACAATGATTGATTTAAAAAATATTCCATCATCCAAAGAAGATCTGGACAGTTATGAAATTGAAAATAATTTTCAATCCTGGTCATACCAGCCTGCTGTGTCGCCTCCAAGAGTCGTCAGTGCAAAGGGAGTGCGATTTACCACAGAAGATGGCAAAGAGAGACTTGATTTCAGCTCCTGCTTTGTCAGCCATAATATAGGGCATCAAGATTCTCGTGTAATAGATGCTATTTGCAGCCAGGCACAGACCTTGACTTCGTTTGCACCATCCATGTCAAACCAGCCGCGGGCAATGCTTGCCAGAATGCTTGCTGAAATAACTCCCGGGGATCTTAACCGCGCTTTTATCTCCCTTGGTGGAGCAGAAGCAAATGAAGCTGCAATTAAAATATGCCATCAATACAGTGGCAAACGTAAAATTGTCAGCCGTTTCAGAACCTATCACGGTGGAACATCCACTGCCATGTCACTTTCCACTGGAGATTCACGAGGGTGGGCGCAGGTATTGGGCGGAACTGAAATGCTTCGAGTGCCGCAGCCCTATTGTTACAGGTGTATGTTCGGGCAGCAATATCCCGGCTGTAACCTTGAGTGTGTAAAATATATTGATGAAGCTATTGAGATGGAAGGTGGAGAAGGACACGTGGCAGGTATCATCTTTGAGCCTGTTACCGGAGCCAACGGTATTATTGTGCCTCCTGCTGAATACTTTCCGGAACTGCGCAAGGTTTGTGATAAGTGGGATGTTCTAATGATTGCCGATGAAGTTATGACAGGATTTGGCAGAACTGGAAAATGGTTTGCCATGAATCACTGGGATGTTGTTCCGGACATTATGACAATGGCCAAAGGATTGACCTGTGGTTATCTGCCCCTTGGTGCTACAGTTGTACGAAAACATATTGGTGATAAATTTAAAGAACAGTTTTTTGCCCATGGAGCCACATATGCCGGCCATGCATTAGGCTGTGCCACAGCTTTAAGTGTAATTCCAATATACCAGGAAGATAATCTTATTGAGAATGCTGAAAAAAATGGTAAATATCTTCTTGACAAAGCCATGGAATTAAAAGACAAACATGCCTGTGTAGG
>JBDLIV010000254.1:0-3639 GCA_039714675.1 Thermodesulfobacteriota bacterium | reverse complement strand
ATGGGTGTGTTATATGGGGTTGGCAATGATGAGGGGCAAGCTCTTGAAAAAGCACTTAAGAAATCAGGAATGAATGCTTTATCCGCACTCTCCATGATGATTTTCGTTTTATTGTATGTGCCATGTTTTGCGACTGTTGTAACTATTTATAAAGAGACATCAGCAAAATGGGCTGGGTTTAATCTGATATACACAACTGTGGTTGCATGGAGTGTCTCTTTTCTGGTATACCAAACAGGAATCTTATTTGGCACAGGTTGAAAGAGTGAGACCCTAAAAGAAAAAGCCGCGAAATAGCTCGACAACATGTCGACACGTTGTCAACGCAAGGGAGATTGATTATGAAGAAGTTGCATATAGGAACGATTATTAAAATTATTATTACCACCATGGCAGTTCTCATGACCATGCCTGGATTGGTCTTTGCACAACAAAGATTTACTGTTACAGCAAGTATTGCCAATATGCGCTCGGGCCCAGGGACAAAATATGATGTATTATGGCAGGTAGAGCAATATCATCCGGTCAATGTTGTCGAAAAAAAAGGAGATTGGTATAAAATTAAGGATTTTCAAAATGATGTGGCATGGATTCATAACGCTCTTCTTGGCAAGGTTCAGGGGGTAATAACTATAAAAGACAAATGTAATGTCAGGTCAAAAGCAACAACAAAAAGCAATATTGTGTTTACAGTTGAAAAGGGAGTGCCTTTTAAGGTCCTTGCAAAAGAAGGAAGCTGGCTTAAAATAGAACATGCAGATGGAGACGTTGGCTGGATTTTCAAAACACTGGTATGGTGACGTACAAAAAATAAGAAACAGGGGATGTGAATTCTGTGGCTGGTAAAAAAATAAGAACATTTCATGTCTCATTGCTTAAATATGAAAAGGAATTAAAAAATGTCAGAACAAAAAGTATCAAATGAACGGAAAAGAGAACTTGAAAAAATAGATCCATTTCAGGAAAGCCTTTTCAAGGCGATGAACTATGCAAAAGAGTATAAAAAACAATTAATAATCATTGCCGGGGCTTTTGTTTTGGTGGCTGTTGTTTTTGCATCGGTTATGTATAGTTTTCAAAAGGCTGAAAATTCTGCTGCAATGCTTGTAAGTCAGGCATTATCCAAATATAACAAAGCTGATGATCCCAAAAAAGGTTATATTGAAATTGAAAATGATTTTAAAACTGTTTTTACAGATTTTTCTAATACAGCTGCAGGTAAACAGGCTTTAGTTCAATTTGCCAAAATATGCTATGAAGCTTCAAAATTTGATCAAAGTTATAAATATTATACAAAAGCACTTGAAGTGTTTAAAAATGAGGCTTTAATGGAAAATTTTCTTTTATCATCACTAGGTCACGTTTCCCTTGCCAGAAACGATCTTGATGGAGCAAAGAAATATTTCACGCAAATCGAACAGGGAAAAACTGATCTTTTAAAGGATGAAGCAAAGTTTACTCTGGCAATGTTGAATGAAGCTGCTGATAATGTTATTGAGAGTAAAAAAATGTATCAACAAATTGTGACGGAATATGAAAATTCAATGTATATCCCCATTGCCCAAAGTAAAATCAATTAATTCGGCACAATACTAACCCCTCTACGTCGTTGCTTCACAATCTTGAACTCCTCATGTACTATAATACACTCCGGTTTCAAGATTGTTTGCGCCTCGTATATGGGTAAGTCTTGAGCCAAATTCGACAGACTGTTACACAATGCAATTTTTTTCCAACGCAGAAATTGGGGCTCGAAGAGAAGTGTATGCTCACAAATTGGTGTTGTGTATCAGCCTATCGAGCTTGCAGTGTCTTTTAAAACTAAAAAAGGCTGCTTGACTTTGTGTAAGCAGCCTTTTTTAGAAAAGGAAAAAAAGATGAAAAAACTAACATTTGTTTAGTAAATATTTACTGATATTTTAATAATGCAAATCCCTTGCCAAGATATCAAAATAATCATTTTTTTATGAAAAATAGTCTAATCAATTGATATTAAAGGTTTTTTATTTTGTATACTTCTTTCTATTTGAATTAATTCTTAGATGATTTTAAAAGAAAAGTTCAAAATTTTGAACTTTTCTTTATATGATTTAATGATTGATAGCTTTAAATGCTTGAAATATAAATTAAAATTATACTATTCATAATAGTTCAAAATTTTGAACCTAATCAATTGACAAATAAGAGGGGATATCTTTCATACTATATTATTGAATTTCTTAAATCTCAAATCCCACACATCACACCTAATTTATCCCAAATTAAACTTTTTAAGTTTTTGATTCAATCCACTTTTGCCTATTCCAAGAAGTTGAGCAGCTTTTGTCTGTACATTTCCTGAAAGTTTCATCGCTCTTTGTATCATTCTTTTTTCAACAGCGGCCAGGGTCTCTGCAAGGCCAACATCCTGTGGGATACCATCTAAGTCAAGAAAAGAAGAGACATGCTGTCTTATATGCAATGGAAGTTCTGATGGAGTTATCATCTCCCCGCTGCCAAGAAGGATACAGCGTTCCAATATGTTCTCAAGTTCCCTGACATTTCCTTTCCATTGATAATCACATAAAATTTTTACAGCTTCCGGGGTGATTCCTGATATTCTGCTTTCAGGTTGCTCTTCATTGGTATACTTGTCGATAAAATGTTTAATTAACAAAGGGATATCCTCGGAGCGTTCCCTGAGGGGGGGAATTACAGCCTTGACAACATTGAGTCTGTAATATAGATCTTCCCGGAAATTCCCATTTTTAACTTCATCTTCAAGGTTTTTATTGGTGGCTGCAATCAAGCGGAAATCCACAGGGATAGGCGATGTCCCTCCAACCCGTTCTATTATTTTTTCCTGGAGAACCCTTAATAATTTAGTCTGGAGAGAGATGGGTAGTTCACCAATTTCATCAAGAAAGAGAGTCCCTTGATCTGCAATTTCAAACCGTCCTTTTTTCAAAGAACTTGCTCCGGTAAAGGCACCTTTTTCATGCCCAAACAGTTCACTTTCCAGAAGAGTTTCAGCAAATGCAGAGCAGTTGACAGCAATGAGGGGTCTGTGTTTCCGCGGGCTGTTATAATGCAGGGATTTTGCAACCAATTCTTTCCCTGTACCGCTTTCACCTTCAATTAGCACACTTGCATTTGAAGGTGCTACTTTTTTAATAATTTCATAAATTTCCTGCATGGGTCTGCTCTTCCCAATGATATTATCAAAGCTGTATCTTGAGCTGATGGCATCTTTTAATCTGCTGTTTTCTTGAACAATTTTGTAAACTGAGAGAGCTTTGGTAATGTGTGCAATGAGCGCCTGATTTTCAAATGGCTTGAGAATAAAGGTGTATGCACCTTTGTGCATGGCATCTACAGCTTTTTCAACACTGCCGTAAGCTGTCATAATGATTACAGGAATATCCGGGTTAAGCTCTTTGATATTTTCAAGGAGTTGAATACCACTCATTCCAGGCATTTTCACATCGGTTAAAACAAGATCTATGATTTCACTGTTTAAAATATCCAGCGCTTCCATTCCACTGGAAGCTGTATTAGTGTTATAGCCTTCTTCTTGAAGTATTTCTCCAATGATCATGGTATAGTTTTTTTCATCGTCAACAATCAGGATGTTTTCCATTTTTGATTTGCCTTTTAAAC
>JBDLIV010000253.1:0-3653 GCA_039714675.1 Thermodesulfobacteriota bacterium | reverse complement strand
CCCTGTGATGGGCAGCTTGATCCTTTTTTTGCATTTTCAACACTGTCGTGAATCATCTATAAAATCTCCTTTGAGAACTATTGTTAATAAATCATATTAATAATGATCATGATCCATCTTCTGTCAACTCAAAGAGTGACTCTTTTATGGTTGGATTTGCAATAAATTTTGTAATTTCAAGGGTCAGTTTTCTGTTGTTATTATCTTTGATTTCCAGTTTTGCAGGAATAGCGTCAGAACCATAATTTTTATATGTTGTGATTGTGGTTTTATAAACAAGTTGTCCAGTGTAATCCTCCATCCAGATACGGTCAATATTTTTTTTACCGTTGTAATGAAGATATTGTTTTGTCTCTTTCCATTTTTGTTTTAATACGATTGTGGAAAGAGATGTGTCCTTTGGTGCAAACCAGGCATCATCAAAGTCTTTCACAGGGAATCTGCCCAATAAAATTAGTATCATCTCCGACATTTTGATTGGAACATGGATATACTTTTCCATGTCAGGATCCTTTGACCAATAAGAGTGTCTGGAGTGCTGCCCTGTATGTGAAATAAAAGTAATTTTTTCCCCTGTGGCAATAATGGTCTCTATTGGGTTGGCAGATATCAGGAATGTAATTCTTATTTTATTGGGAAAGGCTGCAGCCCATGCAATTTTGAATTTTTCATGCTTTGTGCCTGTTTCAAGTATTGCCCATGCAGTTCCCTTGCCTGTAGTGATGTGTTTATTGAAAGATTCTGCCTGTCTGGAAAGATGCAGGGCTTGTTTGTCAAGTATAGGGTTTGTGTCAGGCCTGAGAGAAGCACAGCCTTGGAGAATAAGGATCAGGCAGGCAATAAAACTTAAGTTTGTGAATAAGTTTTGTCTACTCATTGATTTTTTTTTTTACGGCATCAATTTTTTCTTTAAGTTCCAAAACTATTTTTTTGTCCTTATCTGTAGCATTGGACAATGCTTTTTGATAGGTGTTTAATGCTTTATTAAGTTGATCTGCCTTAAGATATGCATCTCCGAGATGATCGGATATAATGGTCTCAAAGGATGTCAGTTCAGCTGCTTTCTCAAGTATTTCTACAGCCTTTTTATAATCACCCATTTTATAATAGACCCACCCCAGACTGTCTGTAATATAGCCGTCATCAGGTTTAATTTTATTAGCTTTT
Source organism: Thermodesulfobacteriota bacterium (assembly GCA_039714675.1). Taxonomy (GTDB): domain Bacteria; phylum Desulfobacterota; class Desulfobacteria; order Desulfobacterales; family Desulfobacteraceae; genus Desulfobacula. The sequence goes on along the minus strand of JBDLIV010000253.1, from coordinate 2,486 downwards.
TTGATAAGTATAAGTGCCTCATCAAGCAAAATTCCCTGGTCAGCATATGAGTATCCAAGGTAGTTTAAAGCACTGGCATCCTCTGGATCAATTTTAATTATTTTTTTCATTGAGTTGAGACTCTCTTCTTTAAAACCGGCCTTATCTTGTATTGCACCGAGTCTGAATAACAGTGAAGTGTTTTCAGGAGAGTTTTCAAGTCCTTTTTGTAATAGTTTGACAGCTTTTTCATATTTTTTCTCTTTTTCATAAAAAGAGGCAAGATAAATAATAATATCAATATCTTCTGGAAGCTCTTCATGCTTGCCCTCAAGAAATTGTAAAGCTGTCTGGTCTTGACCAAGTTCTTTATATAGATAAGTAATGTTTAAAATAGTTTTTTTATATTGGGAGTAGTCAGGTTCAATTTTTAAATAATAAAAAATAGCCTTTTGAAAGTTATTAACTGCTTCATAAGACATGGCTGTAAAAAAGTTAAGGGTTGAATTATCAGGGTACCCCTTAAGCATTTGGGAAAATACAATCACAGCATCTTGATATTTTTTACGTGTAATATATTCATCCACTGCAACCATGATAAGTCTTGAGCCGCTCTCCACTTCCCGGCCAAGTTTCATAAAAAGGTTTGCAGCCTTTTTTTTCATATTGATTTTATAGTAGTATAAACCCATCCCCAGTTGCGCTCTATGATTACCAGGTTCAAGTTCAAGTATCTTTTGATAGGCCTGCAATATCTTATCTTGATTTTTACTGAAATTTATAATTTTGTATAGCTCAATTAATTGAAACCGGGGCTCCGCAAGAGCAGGCTCAAGCTCAATTGTTTTTAAAAACTGAATTTCTGCAAGTTTATATTGTTTTTGAGCAAGATAGACTTCACCAAGGTAAAACCAGGAGACATAATAATCAGGAAATTGCTTGACCATTTCTTTGAACAGAGACAAAGCTTCAGCATCTCTCTTCTCCTCTATATATATTTTGCCAAGACGAAGAAAAGTCTCCTTGTTTTTTGGATCAAGCAGTAGAACCTTGTTTAAAATAGCAACAACCTCTTTTTCATCCATGGTATCTTTGTTAAGTTGGATAAGAAGAAGCAGCCCATCCACATTTTCAGGATTTTGTTGAGCAAAATTTTCTGCAAGTTTATAAGCTTTTTCATTATTGTTTTGTTTAAGATATAATTGCACTAAGTCTCGAGTCAATATGAATGAAGCAGTATCTCTATCAACAGCTTTTTGCAGGGATTCAATAGCCTTATTAAATTTCTTATTTTTAATATGAATGCGGGATTCAAGATAAAAATAATTTGCAGAGAGATGTTCTTCCTCTTTGACTGACTTTTTTTGCATAGGTTGAGAATCTAAAGAGTGTTGATTGAGCTGCGTGCAGGCAGTTACAAAACAAAATAGAATAAAAGTAAGAAAAATATCAGTAAAACATCTTTTCATAATTGGCATTACCTTAAAATATATTGCAGGCTATTGGGTGTGATCATACATATCAAAATCAGGCATGTCTTTTTTAAAATAGGATTTCATTTTTTTTAAAATATTATTTTCGATTTGCCTTACACGTTCCCGGGATATCGAGTAAATTTCTCCTATCTGCTGGAGTGTTTCAGGGCTGTCAGAGAAAATTCTTCTATCAAAAATATCCAGTTCTCTATCATTAAGTGTTTTTTTGAATTCTTCAACTTTTGTATGCAGGATATCTTCAATTTCCTTTTTGGCAACTCTGTCTTCAGATGTATCAGTTTCAATATTTATAAATTCAATTCTTTCTGTGTTTGAGTCATTTTTCAGTGGTTCATCAAGGCTTAAGTCCCAGTTTGCAAGTCTTTGATCCATATCTATTACTTCTTTTTCAGACACACCCAGCTGTTCTGACAATAATTTGGGTTTTGGATCAAACCCCTGCTCAATCAGCCTTTGTTTCTCTTTTTTCAGCCTGAAAAAAAGTTTGCGCTGTCCCTGGGTTGTTCCAATTTTCACCATTCTCCAGTTATCCATGATAAATTTAAGGATATAGGCTTTTATCCAGAATGAGGAATAATATGAAAATTTAACATTTTTATATGGGTTGAATTTTTTAACAGCCCGTACAAGGCCTATATTGCCTTCCTGGATTAAATCTAAAAGGTTCTGCATCCATATTCTTTGAAAGTCAAGGGCGATTTTAACAACAAGGCGCAGATTGGAAGTGGTCATTATATAGGCGGCATCCTGGTCTCCATCTTCTTGAATCCGTTTTCCAAGTTCAATTTCCTCCTCTCTTGTAAGAAGTCTGTGTCTGCTTATTTCATTAAGATAACTTTGAATGGGGTCAGACTTGACAAGAGCTTTTGAACTTGAAGTTTTGGTTTTTTTTACAGGAACCAGAAAGTCTTTTCTATTCAATTTTTTTTTTGCCATTAAATGTGCCTTAAGCTGTTTTTTAAAACAATAGTATAGCACTATCACGATATGGATGAAAGCAATAATTTTTTT
>JBDLIV010000252.1:0-3708 GCA_039714675.1 Thermodesulfobacteriota bacterium | reverse complement strand
TTAAAATTTTGAAGAATATGAAATTAAAACTGGCAATGATACCATAATTAATAGTATTATAGATTCAGGTTTTACTTGCAGTATTAAAGAGTTGGCAAACATTGAAAATTATAGAACCATTATCCTGGAGGTGGCCGGGTCTGTCTATATTACAGGCAGGAATGAATTTATAATTAATCCTGATGATCCTTTAAACAGGGGCTTTATTTTAAGGTAAATGCAATGTTTATGAAAAATAACAGAATAGTGATTTTTATAATTGCAGGGCTTATACTGTTTTCCTGGAGTATGGGTTTCTCCTCGGAAAAGAGACAAAAGGTTTATGTTATTCCTGTTTCAGGAACAGTAGAGCCGGGAATGGCAGCCCATGTAAAAAGAGCTTTGGAAGAGATTAAAGATGAAACCAGTGCGGTTTTTGTTTTTAAGATGGATACCTTTGGCGGCAGGGTGGATGCAGCCCTGGACATTGTTGATACTATTTCCAATATACCCAAAGGAAAAACCATTGCCTATGTGGAAAAACGGGCTATTTCCGCAGGTGCCCTGATTGCTCTCTCTTCAAATCTGCTGTTCATGAAAAACAATACAATTATTGGAGATTGTGCACCTATTATACAGACCCAGGAAGGCCAGAAAATGGCTGGTGAAAAGGTGCAGACAGTGCTCAGGGCAAAATTTCGTGCTCTTGCAAAGAAAAACAATTATCCTGTGAAACTGGCAGAATCCATGGTTACTGTTGATATGGAAATCTATAAAATTGTAATGGATGGGAAAACTCAATTTATGGATAAAAAAGCCTATGATGATCTTACAGAAAAAGAGAAAGAGCAGATAAGTTCAAAAAAGACAATTGTTGCCAAAGGTGAACTTTTAACCATGGATGATGCAGAAGCTTTTGATTTGAAATTTTCACAGCAAAGTGTAAGCAGTTTAAAAGAAGCATTGTCTTTTGCAGGTTATGATTCTGTTGAAATTGTCACAATAGAAGAGTCATGGTCGGTAAGCTTTGTAAGATTTTTACAGCCTTTTTTACCCATAATGATGTTAATGGGAATCGGTGCCCTTTATACAGAGGTTAAGGCTCCGGGATTCGGCCTGCCCGGAATTGCAGGCATAATCCTGCTTGGCTTAGTCTTCTTTAACCAGTATCTTATTGGTCTTGCAGATTACACAGAGTTATTAATTATGCTCATTGGAGTTCTTCTGCTTGGTGTTGAGATGTTTGTGCTTCCGGGATTTGGAATCGCAGGTGTTACAGGACTCATTGTTATTGCAGCAGGTCTTGTCCTCTCTTTCCAGGGTTTTGTAATGCCTGATCCGCAATTTCCATGGGAAGGTGCTTTGTTGATGAAGAATCTTGCACTTGTTTCAGGCTGTTTTTTATTTGCTTTTCTCATATCTCTGTTTTTGGTAAGGTTTGTTCTGCCAAATATTTCAAAAGTGGTTAAAGGGCCCTACCTTGGAACAGATTTAAAAGACTCCCATGTGGATGCCATAGGAAGTTTATCAATAAAACCGGGAGATACCGGGATTGCTTATACCTTTCTTCGTCCGTCAGGCAAAATAATGATAGATAATAAAAAAATTGATGCCATTGCCCGGGGTGAATTTATTGCACAGGGAACATCCATTATAATTGACAAAATAGACCAGAATCGTGTCATTGTGAAAGAGAGTTTAAAATGAAAGCCTATCTTTTACCTGTTTTACTTCAAATCATTGGAATTCTGGTAATTATTACTGAAATCTTTATACCATCACTGGGGGTATTAACTGTTATCGCATTTGCAGTTTTGTCCTACTCTTTGTACATAGTGTTTACAAGCATATCCACAACAGCAGGTGTGGTATTTACAGGTCTGGATATCATCCTTGTTCCTGTTATTATTGTTCTGGGAATAAAGATACTGGCAAAATCTCCTCTGGCATTAAAAAGGGAGTTATCAAAACAAAATGGAGTGGTTTCCCAGAAAGAGAAACTTGAAGCTTATATAAATATGAAAGGAAAAGCTGTCACTGATCTTCGGCCTGCAGGAATGGCCCAGATAAATTCACAGCGTGTGGATGTTGTGACAGATGGAGAATATATTGAGGTTGATACACCTGTTATTGTCACAGGGGTGGCAGGCAACCGTATTATTGTTGAAGCAATTTTATAAAGGAGAAAATTCAAATGGATATAATGTTTATTTTAATAATTATTGCAGGTATTATCGGCCTTGTTCTGTTTTATTTTATTTTTGCATATATTGCTCTGTGGGTTCAGGCACTGGTTTCCGGTGCCAGGGTCGGATTGATTAATATTATTTTCATGCGATTCAGGAAAGTTCCGCCAAAACTTATTGTTGAATCCAAAATTATGGCTGTTAAAGCAGGGATTGAAATTCCAACTGATGATCTTGAATCCCACTATCTTGCAGGCGGCAATGTTTCCCGTGTTGTCCAGGCTCTTATTGCTGCTGACAAGGCAAATATTGATCTTGCTTTTAACCGGTCTGTTGCCATTGATCTTGCCGGCAGGGATGTTCTTGAAGCTGTACAGATGTCGGTTAATCCAAAAGTGATTGAAACCCCTCTTGTGGCGGCCATGGCAAAAGATGGTATTCAGTTAAAAGCAATATCAAGGGTTACTGTTCGAGCTAATATTGACCGTCTGGTCGGAGGTGCCGGAGAAGAGACAATTCTTGCAAGGGTGGGCGAAGGGATAGTAACCACCATAGGTTCAGCCGTTACCCACAAGGAAGTACTTGAAAATCCTGATACAATTTCAAAAACAGTGCTGACAAAAGGCCTGGATTCCGGAACTGCCTATGAAATCCTCTCCATTGATATTGCAGATGTGGATGTGGGTAAAAATATAGGTGCAGAACTTGAGACTGACAGGGCAGAAGCAGACAAGAAGATTGCCCAGGCAAAAGCTGAAGAGAAGCGGGCCATGGCTTTTGCCCAGGAGCAGGAGATGAAGGCAAGAGTAAGAGAGATGCGTGCCAAGGTTGTTGAGGCAGAAGCCCAGGTACCCCTTGCAATGGCCGAAGCTTTCAGAAGTGGAAATCTTGGGATTATGGATTATTATAGGATGAAGAATATCTCAGCTGATACAAAGATGAGAGATCAGATTGCCACACCAGAATCTGACCTTAAAGAAACTGATAAGTAGTAAATTTACCGGCCGGGTCTCAATACCCGGCCGGAAACTCATATTTGAATAAGGAATCAGCCAATGGATTTTGATTCAATAATAACATTTCTTTTGATTATTGTCTTTTTTGTCCTGCCAGGTATTTTAAAGCAGATTAAGGCAGTAAAGAGAAAAAGTACAAAACCCAAAAAAGCTAAAAAAAAGGCCAAAAAATCTCCATCCATATTTGACCGCATTGGTGAAAAAATCCAGCAGTTTATAAATGAGCTTGAGCAGCAGGCCAGACAGCAGAGACAGGCAGGCAAAAAGCAGGGCTCAGAGTGGGATAGACTTGCAGAAGATGAGATACCGTCTCAAGCTTTTGAAACCATTGACCAGGAAGAATATTTCAGCGAACCTGAACCTTTAATACCTGCAGCCGCAGTTCCTGAAATTAAAGACCCGGCATACACTGCTGCAGTAAAAGAACCTGAAGAAGATATAATTAAACAAGACATCAAAGAGTCTTTATCCGGGGAAGAAGCTGTGATTCAGCACCCGGGCGCAGCAAAATATGTTTTTAAATCCAA